>CALDQK010000771.1 GCA_937911525.1 uncultured bacterium | reverse complement strand
GAGAAAACTCGAAAACTCGAAAGCAGCAGCTCCGCTGAGCACTCACCGCGCTTTCTAGTTTTCCAGTTTTCTCCGTTCAATCTCCGAATCGCGAAGGAGCTGTCGCGCAGCGCGACAGCTCCTTCTTGGGTTCTGGTTGGTGGGAGCCTAGCCGCCGAGCTGGGCGCGCAGGCGCTCAGCCTGGCGGCGCAGCTTGGGGTAGCGCTCGGGGGGCGAGAGGAGCGGCCACATCAGCTGCAGGCTCTCCTTGGCCACGTGGGGCCGGCCCAGCTCGATCAGGGCCTCGACCGCGACCAGGTTCGACTCGATCTGGGTCCGGCGCAGCTTGGCGGAGGCGGGGAAGCGCGCGATCTCCTGCGCGATCTCGAGCGCCGCGGGCGCGTCGCCGGCGTCGCGCAGGAGCAGCTGCGCGCGCTGGGTCATGAAGGTCGCGCGGGTCGGCTTGCCGGCCGGGACGGCCTGCTCTGCCTGCTCGAGCAGGCGCAGCGCGTGCTCGAGGCTGCCAGGCTGGTCGCTCTTGTATTCGAGGATCGCGAGGTCGTGCAGCACTCGCCCTCGCAGCCGGTCGGTCGCGCGCCCTCGCAGGGCCTCCAGCGAGCGCTTCGCGTCCTCCAGCTCGGCTTGGCCGAGGAGGAGCTGCGCCGAGAGGTACTCCAGCTCGAGGTCGTTCGGGTGCTGCGCGCGCGCCCGGTCGAGGATCTCGAGCGCTCGCTTGCGCCGCGCGATCGTCTCTTCGTCGGAGGGCGCCCGGATCATGAGCGCCGACACGAGCCAGCGGACCGCTCCTGGGGACTCCGGCTCGAGCTCGAGCCCGCGCCGCGCGTCGGCGATCGCGCCCTCTCCGTCGTTCAGGAAGAGGTCGAGCTGCGCCAGCGCGACGTACCACACCGCGGGCGGGGTCGGGACGCGTTTGCAGGCCTGGCGCAGACAGCGGCTCCCCTCCTCCCACTCCTCGTGGGTCGTCCCCGAGAGGGTCAAGCGACCCCGCGCCGCCAAGGCCCAGGGCGCGTCCCGGCGCGCGACCGCCAGGATCCGGCGCGCCTCCTCCTGGTGCTGGGGCTCGCTCGCGCACCAGGCCAGCAGGAGTCGAGCGCGACGCAGCTCTTCGCCCTCGAGGCCAGGCAGCGCGCCGCGCAGGAGCGCTCGCGCCCTCTCCTCGGGGCCTTCGCTCAGGACCAGGAGCTCGCCCAGCAGCGCGTCGGCCCGGGGCTTCAGCTCGGGCACCTGCGCCAGCTCCTCGCAGAGGGCCCGACCCTCGCTCGGGGCACCCTCGCGCGCCAGGACCCGCGCCCAGTCGAGGGCCCAAGGTCCCCAGGGGAGCCCTTCCGCGCGCGCCTCGCGGTAGGCCTGGGCCGCGGCGTCCCAGCGCTGGGCGCCGGTCTCGGCCCTGGCCCGCGCCAGGGCCTGCTGCGCCGCAGAGGGCGTGGGCTCCGGCGAGGGGAGGGGCGGGTTCGCCAGGCTCGGGCTCGGCGCGGGCGGTGGAGCCGGCAGCGCGAGCCCGATCCCAGCGCCGAGCAGGAGCGTGCCGCCCACGAGACCTGCTCCGATTAGCCAGGTGGGGGGGCGTCCCCGCGGAGGACCTTCGTCCTTCTTCCTGAGCGCGCTGGCCAGGCTCGCGGCGTCCGGGCGCTCTCGCGGGTCCTTCGCCAGGCAGGCCTGGATCGAGACGCGCAGGGGCGCGGGCACCGAGCTCGGCAGCGGCGGGGGCGGCTCCTGCACGATCGCCGCCAGGAGCGCCAGGACCGACCTGCCCGCGAAGGGCGGCCGACCCGTCAGCAGGGTGTAGAGCGTCGCCCCGAGCGAGTAGACGTCGGCCTTGGGGGAGGCCCGCTTGCCCTCCCCGCTCGCCAGCTCGGGGGGCATGAAGCTCGGGGTCCCGATCAGCTCGCCGGTCTTGGTCACGCCCGGCGTGAGCTCGCGCCGCGCCAGGCCAAAGTCGGTCAGGACGGCCTGGCCGTCCGCGCGCAGGAGCACGTTCTCGGGCTTCACGTCGCGGTGGAGCACCCCGCGCTGGTGGGCGTGAGCCAGGGCCTCTGCCAGCTCGGCGCCCAGGCGCGCGACCTCGGCGGGGCGGAGCGGCCCCTCACGCTCCAGCCGCCGGCGGAGCGTCTCCCCTTCGATCAGCTCGAGGGCAATGTAGGTCCGGCCCCGCTGCTGACCGAGCTCGAGCACCCCCACGATCCCGGGGTGGCGCAGGGAGGCCGCGGCCTGGGCCTCGCCCTCGAAGCGCGCCTGCTCCTTGGGGTCTCCCAGCCCGGCCAGGACCTTGAGCGCGACCACGCGCCCGCTGCCGGCGTGGCGGGCGCGGTAGACGACGCCCATTCCGCCCCGCCCGAGCTCTGCTTCGACGTAGTAGGGGCCGATCTGCACGGTCTAGCAGCCTAGCGACCCGCGGGCCGCCGAGTCAGCCCCAGCGAGACTCCAGCGGCCCAGGATCGCCCCTATTATCGCCGCCCATGAGCGAGTTCTTCGGCTACGTCCGCGCCCACTACCCCCTGCGCCGGGGGCGGATCGTGCTGCGCACGGAGCAGGACTGGGAGCGCGACCTCGAGCCCGACCAGGTCCGCGACCTGACCTCGCGCCCAGGCTGCGTGCGCAGCGACTTCCTCGTCCACCACGACCGCCCCTACCTCTTCGTCAAGCCCGTGCTGATCGACGAGGAGGGCGGCGAGCACTGGGCGGCGGGGGCCAACAAGCTGGTGATCCTGGCCGAGCAGCCCCAGGACCTCTACCCGCACTTCTTCAGCGGGGACCACGGCGTGATCAGCGAGGTTCACCACCTCGGCAGCCAGGTCCTCCAGCGCGAGCTCCTCTATCGGGTCTACCTGCCGGCCGGCTACGAGGAGAACCGGAGCAAGCGCTATCCGGTGCTCTACATGCACGACGGGCGCAACCTGTTCTTCCCCGACGAGGCCTTCCTCGGTCACGAGTGGAAGATCGACGACCACCTCGACCGCCTCGACGCCATGAGCCTGATCGACCGCACGATCGTGGTCGGGATCCACGCCGGCGAGAGCCGCAACGACGACTACACCCAGCCCGGCTACGAGCGCTACGGCGAGGCGGTCGTCGACGAGCTCAAGGCGCAGATCGACGACGAATACCGCACCCTGAGCGGCCCGCGCACCACGGGCGTCATGGGCTCCTCCCTGGGCGGGGTCGTGTCCTTCTACCTGGCGTGGCAATACCCGCAGGTGTTCGGGAACGTGGCCTGCCTCTCGAGCACCTTCTCCTGGCGCGACGACCTGATCGAGCGCGTCCGCCGCGAGCCGAGCGAGCCGCGGAGCGACCTGCGGATCTACCTCGACAGCGGCTGGCCCAACGACAACTACGAGGTCACGCTCTCGCTCGCCAACGCCCTGGTCGAGCGCGGGTTCATGGTCGGGCGCGACCTGATCCACTTCGCCTTCCCGCACCACCGCCACACCGAGGGCGCCTGGGCCTCGCGGGTCCACCTGCCCCTGCAGTTGTTCTCGGGCAAGCTGCGCCGCGCGGCCGAGCGCCACGCCCAGCCGCACCCCACCGATCGGACCCGCGCCAGCCGGGTGTTCAAGCGCTCCGAGCTGGTCGACATCCTCGACTCCGAGGCCTTTTCGACCGACTTCGAGGGCTGATCGGGGCCCCTGGACCCTGTATCCTGCGCGCCTCTTAGCCAGGGCGGCCCCTCGCCCCGACCCCAGGAGAGCGCACGTGCCCCTCGACACCAGCCTCAAGAAGGTCCTGATCATTGGCGCCGGTCCGATCGTGATCGGCCAGGCCTGTGAGTTCGACTACTCCGGGACCCAGGCCTGCCGCGCCCTGCGCGAGGAGGGGATCGAGGTCGTGCTGGTCAACAGCAACCCGGCCACGATCATGACCGACCCCGAGGTCGCCGACCGGACCTACGTCGAGCCGGTGACCCCCGAGGCCGTCGAGCGGATCATCGCCAAGGAGAAGCCGGACGCGGTCCTGCCGACCCTGGGCGGGCAGACCGCGCTCAACACGGCGATCGAGCTCAGCCGCCAGGGGATCCTCGCCAAGCACCGCGTCAAGCTCCTCGGCGCCGACGTCGAGGTGATCGAGCGCGCCGAGGACCGCGAGGCCTTCAAGGACGTCGCGACCACCGTGGGCCTCGCCTCGCCTCGCTCGGGGATCGTGCACACCCTCGACGAGGCCATGGAGGTCATGGAGGACGTCGGGCTGCCCTCGATCGTGCGCCCCTCCTTCACCCTGGGCGGGACCGGCGGCGGGATCGCCTACAACGTCGACGAGTTCCGCGAGCTGGTCGACGCCGGCCTGCGCGCCTCGCCCCGGACCGAGGTCCTGGTCGAGGAGTCGATCATCGGCTGGAAGGAGTACGAGTTCGAGGTCGTGCGCGACCGCAACGACAACTGCATCGTGATCTGCACGATCGAGAACATCGACGCCATGGGCGTCCACACTGGCGACTCGGTCACGATCGCGCCGGCCGTGACGCTCAGCGATCGCGAGTTCCAGCGGATGCGCGACGGCAGCTTCGCGATCATGCGCGCGATCGGGGTCGAGTGCGGCGGGAGCAACGTCCAGTTCGCCGTCAACCCCAAGGACGGGCGGATGGTCGTGATCGAGATGAACCCGCGCGTGTCGCGCAGCTCGGCCCTGGCCAGCAAGGCGACCGGGTTCCCGATCGCGCGCGTCGCCGCCAAGCTCGCGCTGGGCTACACCCTCGACGAGCTGATGAACGACATCACCGGCTCGACGCCCGCCAGCTTCGAGCCCACGATCGACTACATCGTGACCAAGATCCCCCGCTTCGACCTGGAGAAGTTCCGCGGCTGCGACCCGGTGCTGACGACCTCCATGAAGAGCGTCGGCGAGGCGATGGCGATCGGGCGCACCTTCAAGGAGTCCTTCCAGAAGGCGCTGCGCAGCCTCGAGAACGGCCGCGGCGGGCTGGGTCTCGACCGCAAGGACCGCTGGGGCACCGAGCGGGCCCCGACCCGCGAGGAGATCACCGAGCGCCTCGCGCGCCCCAAGCCGGGGCGGCTGTTCTTCATTCGCTACGCGCTCAAGGCGGGCTTCACGCCGGAGGAGATCAACAACCTGAGCGGGATCGACCCCTGGTTCATCGACGAGATCGGCCAGCTGGTCGCCTTCGAGGAGCGGCTCGAGCAAGCGCGCGGGACGGCGCTGGGCGAGCTCTCGGAGCTGCTGCTGGAGGCCAAGCGCCTCGGCTACGGCGACGCGCAGATCGCGCGCGGCCTCGGCGTCAGCGAGGCCGAGGTCAAGGCGGCCCGCGTGAGCGCCAAGATCCTCCCCAACTACCGCCTGGTCGACACCTGCGCGGCCGAGTTCGCGGCCAAGACGCCCTACTTCTACTCGACCTGGGGCGAGCGCCACGACGAGATCCCCGGCAGCGGCAAGCCCAAGGTCGTGATCCTCGGCGGCGGCCCCAACCGGATCGGCCAGGGGATCGAGTTCGACTACTGCTGCATTCACGCCGCCCTCGCCCTGCGCGAGGACGGCTACGAAACGATCATGCTCAACAGCAACCCCGAGACGGTCTCGACCGACTACGACACCTCGGACCGGCTCTACTTCGAGCCGCTGACCTTCGAGGACGTGATGGGCGTGATCGAGCGCGAGCAGCCGCTCGGCGTGATCGTGCAGCTCGGCGGTCAGACCCCGCTCAACCTGGCCCTGCGCCTCGAGGAGGCCGGCGTCAAGGTGCTCGGCACCAGCCCGACCGACATCCACCGCGCCGAGGACCGCGAGCAGTTCACCGCGCTCCTCGAGCGGCTCGCGATCGACCAGCCCGCGGCCGGCACCGCCATGAGCGTGGACGAGGCGCTCGACGTCGCGCGCGGCCTGGGCTACCCGGTCATGGTCCGCCCCAGCTACGTGCTCGGCGGGCGCGGGATGTCCGTCGTCCACGACGACGAGGGGCTGCGCTCCTACGTGGCCGAGGCGACCCAGATCAGCCCTGACCACCCGATCCTGATCGACCAGTACCTCGACGACGCCCTCGAGGTCGACGTGGACCTCCTCGCCGACGCCGCGGGCACGGTCGTGATCGGCGGGATCCTCGAGCACATCGAGGAGGCCGGCGTCCACTCGGGGGATGCGACCTGCTCGCTGCCGCCCTACACGATCCCGCCCGTGCTCCTGGACCGGATGCGCGAGGCGAGCACCAAGCTGGCCAAGGAGCTCAAGGTCCGCGGCCTGATGAACGTGCAGTTCGCGGTCAAGGAGGACGTGGTCTACGTGATCGAGGCCAACCCCCGCGCCTCGCGCACGGTGCCCTTCATCTCGAAGGCCACCGGGCGCCCGCTGGCCAAGCTGGCGGCCCGGATCATGGTCGGCCAGACCCTGCGCGAGCTGAACGTGCTGGACGAGATCCAGCCGCCCCGCTTCGCGATCAAGAAGAGCGTGTTCCCCTGGAACCGCTTCCCTGGCTGCGAGGTGCTGCTCGGCCCCGAGATGCACTCCACCGGCGAGGTGATGGGCATGGACCGCGACTTCGGCGCGGCCTTCGCCAAGGCCCAGTCCGGGGCGTCGGAGGACCTGCGCCCGCTGGGCTCGGTGTTCGTGACCGTGCGCGACCAGGACAAGCGCCAGGTGATCTACGTGGCCAAGAAGCTGGCCAGCCTCGGCTTCGAGATCGTGGCCACCCGCGGGACCCACCGCGTGCTGGAGCGCAACGGCGTGCCCCGCCTGCGCATGGTCCACAAGATCGGCGCCGGGCGCCCCGACGCCCTGGACATGATGAAGAACGGCGACATCGGCCTGGTGGTCAACACCCCCAGCAACGACACCCGGACCAAGAAGCACGAGAAGCAGATCCGGGCCCTGGCCGTGGCGCGCAGCATCCCCTGCTTCACCACGATCCCCGCCGCGGCGGCCGCCGTGAGCGCCGTCGAGCGCCTGCTCAGCGACGCGCTGGAGGTCGAGGCGCTGCAGGACGTCCTTGGTTAGCCAACTCTTCTTGCCCTCCGCCCCCCGTCCACTATCCTGTCCGCCCCTGCCCCAGCCGCCTCCAGGCTGGCGCCCAACCCCAGGCTCACACCATGAAGCACAGCCTCCTCTTCGCTGGCGCCCTCCTCCTGGCGGCGCCGGTCCTGGCGCAGGACGCGCCCCCCGCCGAGACCGCGGACACGCCCAAGTACCCCTCGGGCAAGGTCACCAAGGAGGCGGCCACCTTCAAGGCGACCGCCGCCGAGCCCGGTGAGGTGCGCAAGCAGACCTCGAACATGAACCTCGACATGAAGCTCGAGATCAACATGGGCGGCAACGTCCAGAAGGTCGATCAGGCGATGGAGCAGGGCTTCGAGCGCACCGTGACGATCACGGGCGCCGAGGCCGACGGCTCGGTGACCGGGCTCAAGGTCAGCTTCAGCAAGTTCACGAGCAAGCAGTCCATGGGCGGCATGAACGACCGCAGCAAGGACCTGGTCGGCAAGACCTTCGTGCTCGAGCTCGAGGAGGGCGGCGCCGAGGGCGACCCCAGCTCGCAGCCCGCCGAGAAGAAGCCGACCTGGAAGATGACCGACGAGAGCGGCGCCGAGGTGACCGGCTTCTTCGTCAAGTCGAAGCTCGAGGAGATCGCCACCAGCGTCAGCAAGGAGGGCTCCGAGGGCTTCCAGTCGGTCCTTCCCAAGGAGGCGCTCCAGCCGGGGACCAAGCTCGACCTGCCCGAGCAGGCCTTCAAGCAGCTGATGGACATGAAGGGCAGCCAGAACGCGAAGTTCGGCAAGAAGGAGCTGGTCTACAAGGGCACCCGCGAGATCGCCGGCCAGGCCTGCGGCGTGTTCGACGTCCGCGTCCAGGTCAGCGACGACTCGGGCCGCGGCCCGGTCATGAAGATGACCATCGGCGGCGAGATGGCGATCTCGCTGGACGGCGGGCGCGTGGTGCTGGTCGACATGGCCGGCAACCTCGGCATGTCGAGCAGCGACCCCAACGCTCAGATGAGCGGCGGCGGCGTGATCACGATCAAGTCGACCACCTCCTTCAGCAAGTAGGAGCGACCGCTCGTCGAGTCAGCCAGGGGGGCGCAGCCGCGCCCCCCTGAGCGTTCCGGAGGAGACCTCGTGCCCCAAGCAGTGATCACCGGCGCCTCGAGCGGGATCGGCGCGGCCCTGGCCCGTCGGCTCTGCGCCGAGGGCTACGACCTGGTCCTGGTCGCGCGCC
>CALDQK010000770.1 GCA_937911525.1 uncultured bacterium | reverse complement strand
ACCACGGCCCCAGCCCCAGCGGTGTCTTCGAGCCGCTCGGCTCCGCTTCACCCGCTGCCTCTCGACTCCGCTCCCGGCCGCCCACCGGAGGGACGCCCCACGCCGCGACGAGGACGAGGAAGGACGCCGGCGCCAGCCACACCAGCCCGCTGCGCCAGGTCCCCCCAGCGCGATAGACCGCGGCGACCACCAACGGAGCCAGGAGCGAGGACACGGCGTACATCGCGTGCAGCCCGGCGAAGGCGCGTCGACGCAGCTCGGGCGGCGCGCTCTGCTCGACCATCATGTTCTGGGCCAGGGCCAGGCCACCCAGGCCGACGCCGAACACGAGCGACACCCCCAACACCTCCGCCAAGCCCCCGACCGCAGCCAACGCGAGCAGCCCCAGCCCCATCACCAACAGCGAGACCTGCAGCAAGGTGCGCACGCCGAGCCGCCCCAGCAGCCGCCGGCTGCCCAGGCTGCCCGCGATCACCCCCGCCGAGGTGACCGCGAACAAGAGGGAGCCCGCCGCGTCGCCCAGCTCGAGGTCGGCGAGGAGCTCGGGGAAGAGGGCGCCGCGGGCGTTGTCGCTCACGCCGAGCGCGAACAGGCTCGCGTAGGCGAGGGCCAGGGGCGCCAGCCGCAAGGCCGGCGTCGAGGAGCCGCTCATGAGTGGTTCAGTTGGCGAACACGCTGTCCAGGGTGATCCAGCGGACCCGGATCGAGTCGCCCGTCCCGTTGCGAATGCGCACGTAGACGTGGCCGCTCTGCGGGTGAACCATGTAGGGCATCTCCGCCTCCATGGCCGAGCCGCGCTTGGGCCAGGTCAGGATCCCCTTGCGGGTGTCGGCGTCCTTGTTCATGTCGCCCATGTCGACCCACTGGCCCGTGTCGAAGCGGAAATACTCCAGCTTGAGGTAGTCCTTGTCGAGCGAGCGCAGCTCGGGTTCGGTGCGCATCTTCAGCTCGAGGCGCTGGATCTTGACCGGGCTCTCGTTCGAGGCCGGCAGCTCCCAGCGGAAGACCACGGCAGCGGCCGCCTTGGGCAGGCCACCCTCGAGGGTCGGCGGCGTGCCGGTCAGGCCGGAGGTGGGCAGCCAGGCCGAGCCGTCGGCCGTCGTGTAGCCGTGCAGGCGCGGGGGCAGCTTGCGCAGGCTGGGGGTCGCCTTGGTGTCGACGGCGACGCTCGTCTCGTGGATCAGGATCGAGCAGTTGAGCGCGACGCGGGCCGAGTCAGCGAAGCGGACGCCGCCCGGGTCCTCGAGGTTGCGGGCCACGAGCAGCGCCGGCATGGCGCCGGGGGGGCGCGGGGCGCGCAGGAGGCGGCGCTCGAAGGCCGCGTAGAGGCGGCGCTCGGTGCTGCCGTCGTAGGGGGTGTCCTTGATCGCGATCCCCTGCAGGCCCGTCCCGTAGTGCGGGGTGAAGGTCCCGCCCGAGTCGCGCAGGAGGGCCTCGAAGAAGGGTGGGATCGGGGTCGGCGTGCCGGCCCGGACCTGGGGCACGACGTCGACCGTGACCTTCTGGCCGGCTGGAATGTCGTCCAGGGCGATCGCGGTGTTCTCGAGCAGGAGGGCGGGGGTGCGCAGGTCGCGGGAGGTGCGGTTGTAGATCGTGCCGCTGATCCCGGTGCCGGTGGCCGAGGTGCTGAGGTCGACCTCGATGTGGCCCACGTGCTCGGTGCGCTGGCTGCGGAAGCGGCGCAGGGCCCAGGTGTCGAGGGCCACGCGCGAGAGCTGAATCCGGCCCTCGCGCCACTGAAGGCGCGCGTCGCGGCTGGTGCTCTTGCGCGAGGCCAGGGGGCCGACCAGCGCGCCCTCGGGGCCCGCGGCGTTGGTCTGGCCGCGGTCCGTCGAGAAGAAGCCGGTCATGACCTCGACCGAGCCGTTCTGGCCAGGAGCGCCTGGGACCTCGATCAGCCCGACCTGCGTGATCATGGCCTCCGAGCCCTTGTAGACCAGGCCGAGCACGTAGAAGGCGCCGCCGAACACGACGGCCACCAGGCCGGCGCTGACCTGGGCCAGCGAGAGCTTGCGCAGGCGCGAGAGGAGCAGGTAGTTGAGCGGGCTGACGAGGGCCACGTAGAGGATCAGGAGCGGGGCTACGATCCAGGTCGAGGGCGGCTCGAGGCTCTCGATCGCCTCGGAGAGGTTGAGCGAGAGCTCCTCCAGAGGCGGGTCGGGTGGCGTGTCCTGGTCGATCGCGCCGTCCTCGCGGGGCAGGCGGAGCAGGCCGCCCACGACGGTGTGCATGCCGGCCCAGCCGTTGATCGGGCCGGCGTCGAGGGGGAAGGTCAGGTAGGTCACGTAGCCCGCGCCGAAGCGCCCGCGCACGATCAGGGGCTCCTCGTTCGTGCCGGCCAGGACCTCGCCGCCCGGGAGCACCTCGACCTGATCGAGGAGCACGGCCTCGGTGGCGCGCGTCATGGGCCGCTCGCGCGGCGCCAGGTGCTGGAGCGCGTCGATCCGCCGCTTGATCAGGCTCTTGCGCTTGGCGGGCAGGACGGCCGCGATCTTGGCGGGCACCTCCGCGCGGCCGCCCGAGGCCACGACCCACAGGTCGCCGCCGCCGGCGACCCACTGCAGGAGCGGGTCGACGCGCTCGGCCGGCAGCTCCGCCTCGGCCAGGACGACCGCGCCGAAGGGGTCGTAGCCGGCGGGGTGGTCGGGGAGCGCGCTGACGTCGCCGATCGAGGCGTCCGCTGGGAGCGCGTGGTAGCGGCTGCTGACCCGCGCGCCGTGGATCGCGCGCTTGACTTGCTCCGCCAGGCCGAGTCGCGACAGGACGAGGACCTGCAGGGTCTCGACCCGCTGGAACTGCGGAAAGGCCGGGGTCGGCGCGGGCGTGTCCCCCTCCGGCTGGAACGCGACGCAGAGCTGGCCGCTGGGCTCGTCCTCCTGCACGTAGTAGTAGAGGAGCTCGGTCCGCTTGCCGCGGCGGGGGAGGTCGACGTCCTTCTCGAAGAACAGGCCCATGGCCGGCGTGTCGCTGCCGCGCTTGCTCGCGCGGTAGGCGCGCAGGGTCCCGCGCAGATCGACGTCCGATTGGTTCTCCAGCGTGACGAGCAGGCTGGCGAAGCCGCGGGCGTGCACCTTGAAGGCGGGGCCGGCCGGGCCGCGCACGTCGATCGTGACGGGCGAGGCCTCCTGGGGCTGCGCGAGGACGGCTCCGCCCAGGAGGGCGACCAGGGCCAGCGCGAGGAGGGCGGCGCGGTGGGGGCGGGCAGGCAGCGGGGGGGCAGACAGCATGCCGTCTCCAGGCAAATCGGCGGGACCTGAGCGGGCCACCGAACAACTGCGGTCAGCGGTGCAGCGACGAGCTTAGCCCATCGCTGCACCCGGCGTGGCTCACTCGCCCGACTTGCCGGCGCCCGCTGGCTGGCTGTCCTTCTCGGCGTCGCGCGGCTGGCTGGCCTTGGCCGGCTCGGCCGCCTTGCGCTTCTCGATCCCGATCAGGATCGCGTCGCCCTCGGCGCCGCCGAGCTCCTTGTGGATCATGATGTGCAAGTAGGCCCGGTCGTTCTTGCCCTCGCGGTAGTAGATCTGGCCCAGGCTGAGGTGCGTGTCGCGGAAGTGCGGGTTGAGGCGCGCCTGCTCGATCGACTTGGGCTGCCGGTCGAGCAGCTCGATCATGTGCTTGCGCGCGGCGTTGCCGTTCCCCAGCTGGAGCGCGATCCGCGACAGGTGCCACAGCCCGACCGTCGCGCGGCGAGCCATGGGGACGTTCTGGTCCTCCTCGGCCTTGTTCACCAGGCGCTGGAACTCCAGGTAGCAGACGTAGGCGCTGCGGAAGCGCAGGTCCTCCTGGTAGTGCCGGGCGAGCAGGAACCAGCCCTGCACGTTCTCCGGCTCCTCCTCGAGCTTCTCCTTGAGGGCCTCCTCACGGCGGTCGACCTTCGGCTCGTCGGGGTCGGCGACTGCGTATTCCTTGCCGTTGATCTTCTCGGTGGTGGTACAGCCTCCGGCGAGCCACGCCAGGGGCGCGAAGCAGAGGGAGATCAGAAGGGTCTCAAGGCGCACGGGGGCCTCCTCTCGTGAAGAGCCGCTCGGGGTGCAGCTCTCGCTCGATGCGCGCCAGCATGCCGGCCACGCGGGCGTCGTCGCCGGTCAGGCGGACGTAGTTCTGCAGATGCTGCTCGGCGAGGGCCCACTCCTGGTGGGCGTAGTAGATCGTGCCGAGCAGATAGTGGGACTCGCGGAAGGTCGAGTTGAGCGCGGCGAGGTTGACCTCTTTCGGCTCGTGCTCGAGGACGCGGCCCAGGTTGACGACCGCCTGAGCGTACTCGCCGCAGAGGGTCTGGGTCTTGGCCACGAGGTAGAGGCCGCCCACGTAGTGACGACCGCGCTGGGTCGTGATGCTCTCGATCAGCTGCTGCAGCCGCTCGTAGGCGGCCAGCGCCTCGCGGTAGCGGCCCTCGCGCTCGTAGAAGTCGCCGAGCTGCCACCACACCTTGGGGTCCTCGGGGCGCTCCTCGGTCGCCTCGCGCAGGTCCGACTCGGTGTAGGTCTCGTAGTTCGGGTCGTAGGCGCCGCTGCGCAGGTGGCGAGTCGAGCGCCAGGTGATGTTCCCCTTGTCGTCCGTCTCGCGGACGAGGGGCTGCGGGATCACCTCGGTCGTGAGGCAGCCGCTGAGCAGCAGCGCGAGGAGCCCCAGGACGAGGGCCCTCACGAGATCACCGGCAGCGAGGCGGGCAGCACCTCGTTCAGGCGGCCCGAGCGGAAGCCCTCGAGGTCGAGGGCGACGTAGGCGTAGCCGATCGCGCGCAGGCCGCTCACGACCGCGTCCCGCGCCCCGGGCGCGACCAGGCGGCTCAGCTCGGCCAGCGGGACCTCGATCCGGGCCAGGTGCTTCACGCCGCTGGGCGAGCTCTGCTCGTGGTGACGCACGCGCAGGTCGCTCAGGCCGAGGCCGCGCAGGAGCGCCTCGGCCCGCTCGATCATGCCGAGCTTGCCGGCGTTGACCTCCTGGCCGTAGGGCACGCGGGAGGCGAGGCAGGGGTGGGCCGGCTTGTCCCAGTTGGGCAGGCCCAGCTCGCGCGCCAGGGCGCGGATCTCGGGCTTGCCCAGGCCGGCGTCCGCCAGCGGGCGCAGGGCGCCGTGCTCGGCCGCGGCGCGCAGGCCGGGCCGGTGGTCCCCCAGGTCGTCCAACGTCGCGCCGTAGGCCACCGCGGCCACGCGCGCTCCCCTCTCCCCGCCGAGCTCCTCCGCGAGCGCTTCGAAGAGCTCGCTCTTGCAGTAGTAGCAGCGGTCGCCCGCGTTGTCACGGTACCCCTGCCGCTGCAGCTCGCGGGTCCGCAGCAGGCGGTGCTCCACGCCCAGGTAGGCGGTCAGCGCCTGGCAGCCCGCGAGCTCGCTCTGGGGCAGGCTCTCCGAGGCCGCGGTCACGGCCAGGACCCGCTCGGCGCCCAGGGCCTCGACGGCCAGCGCGAGCAGGAGGGTCGAGTCGACGCCGCCCGAGAACGCGACCGCGAGGTGCTCCTCGGGGGAGGGCACCGCTGCGCGGATCGAGCGCAGGACCTCGTCCTGCAGCCGGGTGAGTTCGTCTCGAGAGGGCTCCATGAGCGGACGCGGAGTTTAACTCGTCTGCCCGTCAAGGCTTGCGCAAATTCTTGGCCGCTCCCCTCGCTCGCGTGAACCGCGGACCCGGATCGGCGTGTAGATAACGCGGAAGGAGCCTCATGAAGCACCCCGAACGCGGCGCGTGGCTGCTCGTGGCGCTGGGGGCCTGCGCCCTCGGCTACCTCGGGGGCAGAGCGGAGGCCCTGGTCGAGGGGGCCGCGACCGAGCCGCGAGGGTCCCTCCCTCCAGCAGCCGCAGGTGTGCGAAGCGCGCGTCCGCTGGCGCTCGCTCCGCCCTCGCCTCCAGCGCAGACGAGTCCACCGCCGCCGACGGCGCCTGAGGAGCGCGGCGCGCCGGGCTCCACCCTCGCCTCGAAGGGCGCCCTCGGCCCGAGCGAGTCGAGCGCGCCTCCACCAGCCTGCGAGCCCGAGGAGCCCCTCGCGGAGCGACCCGGGGCCTATCCTGAGCGCTTGGCGCTCGGGGTGGCGCGCGACCCGCTCGCCGAGGCCTGGATCGCCGCGACCAAGGAGCTGCTCGGGCCTCCACCCAGCGACCACGACCCCGCGACCTTGCCCGAGGCCTGGCGTCAGCTCCTCTACTCGCTCGACGAGGAGCGGCGCGCTCGCTTGGCGCCCGGGCTGCTCGAGCACTTCCCCCAGCTCGGCTGGAACGAGCTGGACTACGTGCTCGGCGTCAGCCCCGAGCAAGTGCTGCCGGGTCTGGTCGCTGGGTGGCGAGCGACCCGGACGCCCTTCGCTCGAGCGCGCCTGTTGGCCGCGCTGGAGCGCGGCGACGCGCCCCCTCCGGGGGTGATCGAGCAGCTCGCCCGGGAGCACCCCCGCGACCTCGCGACCCTGCGCGTGATCGCGGCCCACGATCCGGCCCTGGCGCGCCGGCTGCTCGCGCAGCTCCCGGGACGCGAGGCGCGAATCCTCGCCGCCGGCCTGGCCGAAGACGACGACGTCGCAGCGGCGGAGTATCTGCGGCTCTGCGAGGAGCGGGTCAGCGCCTCGCTGCTGCGGCGCGCTCTGGATCACTCCCCAGGCGCCTTCGAGGCCGCGACGCGCAGGCACCTGGGGGACCCGCTCTGGGCCTCCGCGAGCACCCTGGCCCGCCTGGGCTATCTGCTGGACGAGGATCAGGATCGCTCCCTGGTCCGGCGGACCTTCGCCCAGGGCTGGCGACTCCTCGATCGGGACGCCCTGCTCAGCGCGCTCGAGGGGCTCGTCGAGTACGAGGTCCGCGTCCCCGAGCAGGAGCTGGCGGTCCGCCAGCTCGTGCAGAGCGGGACGCCCGAGCAGGCGCTCGACGTGCTCCGCCTCGCGCCGGCCCCTGGCTGCTGGGAGCTCTACGCCTCGCTCGGGCCCGCGCTCGCAAGCCAGCCAGCCGTCGAGCGCCTGGTCGAGCTGGTCGAGGAGCGTCCCCTCGCGGTCGCCGACCAGTTGGCGACCTTCCTGCGCCACTTCCACCGCCTCGAGGGGCGAGCCGCGCTGGACCTCGCGATCAGCCTCGCTGAGCTCGGTGACCGCGCGGCCGCGCGCCGAGTGCTCCTGCTGGCTCCGAGCGGCGCCCAGCGGGACTTCCACCTCCAGCTCCTCGAGCGCAACGAGCTGGGCGCCGTCTCCTGGGGGGAGGAGGAGGAAGAGGAGGACTGAGGCTCAGGCCCGTCGCCAGCGGCGCGCGCGCCACTCCTCGGCGCGCAGCTCGCGCTCGAGGACGAGGCCCGCAGCCCGACAGGCCTCGTCGACCCGCGCGGCGCGCTCCGCGCCCAGGATCCCGGCCAGGACCAGGCGCTCGCCGACGCGGGCGATCAGGTCGGGCAGGAGGCGCAGGATCAGCTCGGCGTGCAGGTTGGCGACCACGAGGGGAAAGCGCCCGGGCACCTCGGCCAGGGGCGTGGTCGTGAACTCGGCCACCAGCCCGTTGCGCTCGGCGTTCAGGTGCGCCTCGGCCACGGCCTCGGCCTCGACGTCGATCCCCGCGGCGGCGACCCCGTGACGGGCGGCCGCCAGGGCCAGGATCCCCGAGCCGCAGCCGACGTCGAGCAGGCGCGCCGGCGGCGCCGCGCCCTCGAGCAGCTCCTCGACCAGCTGCCAGGCCAGGCGGGTGGTGGGGTGGTCCCCGGTGCCGAAGCCTTGCCCTGGCTCGATCACGAGCGCGCCCGGCGGCGCGTCCCAGGGCGGGGCCACGACCAGGCGCTCGCTGAGGGCGATCGGCGCGAAGCTGGCCTGAGAGGCCGCTAGCCAGTCGGTGTCGGTCAGCGCGCGCCACCGCAGGGTGAGCTCGGTCGGCAGCCCGGCCGCGACTCGCGCGCGCTGGTCGGGCCGGAACCAGGCCGTCAGCAAGAGCGTCGCGGGCGGCGGCGGCTCCGGCCCCTCGTCCCAGAGCTGACGCGGCGCCCGGCCGTCGCCGGGGGCTTCCATCAGGCCGCTGCTGCCCAGCTCGAGCAGGCGGGCGCCGAGCGCCTCGGCCTCCTCGCGCGCGACCTCGACCGACAGCTCGTCCCAGCCTTCGCTCATGGGGATCGGTAGACCTGGGGGAGGTCGGCGTCGCCTTCGTAGACCTCGATCACGCCCTTGAGGCTGCCCACGAGCAGGAAGCGTCGATCCGGCGAGAGCTGCATCCGACCGCGGCACTGGTCGAGCTCGTCCGGCTCGCCCTCATTGGCGCGTTCGCGCAAGGGGCTGTTGCGGCGCCCTTCCACGGGCCAGAGCTGAAGCAGGCCGGGTGTCTTGCCCCCGGGCCGGTCGCCGTCCGAGGAGCCGCCGCTGACCACGATCAGCCGTCCGCCTGCGAAGAGGCAGGCGTCTCGAACCTCGTTGCGCCCCGCGCTGAAGGGGGCGAGGGAGAGGTCCTTGGTGGGGACCAGCTCGTTGGTGAGGCGATAGAGCTGCACCCCTTCGGCGTGGGACACGCCGACCGTGCGCCCGTCTTCGCTCGCGAAGGGACGGTTGAGCTTGAGGGCCAGGCCCGCGTGAGCCCGGACCCTCCCGCGACGGTCCCAGACTACGAGGAAGCCGAGCGAGTCGTCGCCCTCCGCCTTGAAGGTCCCCAGGACCAGCTCGCCCCCGGGGCTGAACGCGAAGTAGCGCGCAGCGCCGACCTTCAGGCCGTCCAGGTCCAGGTCCTTGGCCCGTCCCGTCTCGGTGTCGTAGAGCCGGGGGGCGGCTCCGTCGACCCCACCCGCGACGATGAGCTTCCTGGCCGGGTCGATCGCGACCTTCTCGAAGTGTCCCTGCTTCGGCCCCTCCAGCGGCGTCAGCTCACAGGCTCTCCCTGGCTCGAAGCGGGACTTCGTGCGGTGCAGGGTGTTGGCCTGCGCGTCCAGCGTCAGCCACAGCTTCCCCCCCGCGGTCAGCAGGGGCATCTCGCGCCAAGAGGTCGCGAGGCCCGGGGGCGCGATCGGCTGCTTCCGCGGGGCCTCGCCCTTCCACCAGTCCCAGATCCAGAGGTCCCGGTCGTCGTCGTGGACGGGGAGGACCAGGACCCCTGGGGGGCTCGTCGCGGGTCTGGATTGGGGAAG
Source organism: uncultured bacterium (assembly GCA_937911525.1). GTDB lineage: Bacteria > Planctomycetota > J058 > J058 > J058 > NORP233. Next base: position 4,627 of record CALDQK010000770.1, on the reverse strand, counting down.
GAAGCAGCCTTGCACGTCGTGGTTGGAGGTGGTCGGCAGGACGATCTGGCCGAGGGGGTGTTTCAGCCAGCCTTCGTCCCGCAGCTCGCGCGCCTGCGCGTGGTCGGGGTCGCGCTGGAGCGTTCGCCAGGCCCACCGGTAGCCCTCCGCCTCGCTGCCCGCGGGCGGGCCGCTCGGCGTCGGCGTCGTGCTCGACGCGCTCGGACGGGGGGTCGACTTCGCTCGATCTGGCGTGGGGCGGGTCAGGAACCAGCCAGCCACGAGCACCAGCCCGACCACGAGCGCGCCGAGGAGCGCGGCCACCCGGGCGCCCGAACGCGGCGCCGCCAGCGCGCCCGCCTGGAAGCGGCGCAGCTCCTCGCCCAGGGCCGCCGCGCTGGGGTAGCGGGCCGCGGGCTCCTTCTCCAGGCAGCGGAGCACGAGCGCGCGCAGGGCGGGGTCGAGGGTGCCAGGCAGCGGCGCGGGGGGCTTGCGCATCACGGCCACCAGCAGGTTGACGGCCGACTGGCCGTGGAAGGGCGGGCGCCCCGCCAGGAGCGCGTAGAGCGTGGCGCCCAGGCCGTAGACGTCGGTCGCGGGTCCGAAGCGCTCCTTCTCACCCGCCGCCTGCTCGGGCGCCATGTAGCTGGGCGTGCCCATGACCTGGCCGGTCGCGGTCAGGCTCTGGCCCTGGGCGTCCTTGGCCAGGCCGAAGTCGGTCACCCGGATCCGGCCCTCGGCGTCGAGGAGCGCGTTGGCCGGCTTGAGGTCGCGGTGCAGGACCCCCTGCTGGTGGCAATACTCGATCGCCTCGCAGAGCTCGAGCGCGTAGGCCACCGCCCGCTCGGGCGGGAGCGGCCCTTCCCGGGCGAGGACCTCGTCGAGGGCTTCGCCCTGGACGAGCTCCATGACCAGGTAGGGGTGCGCGCCCTCGCGGCCGAAGTCGTGGACCCTGACCACCCCGGGGTGATCGAGGCGGCCCAGCGCCTGCGCCTCCGCTTGGAAGCGCGCCAGCTCCCGCGGGCCGGCCTGCTCGGCGAGCATCAGCTTGAGCGCCACCTCGCGGTCGAGGCCGGGTCGTCGCGCGACGACGACCACGCCCATGCCGCCGCGGGCCAGCTCACGCACGACCTGGTAGGGGCCGATCTGGGTCAGCTTCATGGCTCCAGCCTCGACGCGAGACCGGCTCCCTTCAAGCCGAGGTCGTCCCAGGCGACGAGCGGTCGAAGACGGTCCAAGGCGGTAGTCTCGCAGCATGGCGCCACGGCGCGACGACCTCGACCTCAGCGGGGCTCCCGATCCACCGGGGGCGCGCGACGACCTCGCGCTCTCGGCGGACGTGCGCACGATCGGCCCCTACCAGCTCGTCGCAGAGCTGGGGCGGGGCGCCATGGGGGCCGTCTACCACGGGCGCGACTCGGGCGGCGTGGAGGTGGCGCTCAAGGTCGCGACCGGGGTCCTCGACGAGCGGCGGCGCGAGCGCTTCCTCCGCGAGGGGCAGCTCACGGCGCGCCTCGAGCACCCGGGCGTCGTCGGAGTCCACGCCGCGGGCGAGGTCGACGGCCGGCCCTGGCTGGCTTACGAGCTGGTCCGCGGGGCGCGCCCCCTGGACGCGGCCTTCCCCGAGCGGACCTGGGTCGAGCGGGTCGAGCTGATCGCCGAGACCTGCGCGGCCGTGGCCGCGGCCCACCGCGCGGGCGTCGTCCACCGCGACCTCAAGCCCGACAACGTGCTGATCGACGCCGAAGGCCGGGTCCGGGTGGCCGACTTCGGGCTGGCGACGGCGGAGGACCTCGAGCACCTGACCCAGACCGGCGCGGTCTTGGGGACGCCCCTGTTCCTGGCGCCCGAGTGCCTGCGCGGCGAGGCGACTCGCGCGCCGACGACCGACGTGTGGTCCCTGGGGGTGATGCTCTATCAGGCCCTGACCGATCAGCTACCCTTCGTCGCGGACTCGCTGACGCAGCTGGTGGGCACGCTCCAGGCGCCGCCGACGCCCCCCCGCGAGCACCTCCCCGAGCTCCCTGCGCGCCTCGAGGCGGTCTGCCTGCGCGCGCTCGCCTACGACTTCGAGCAGCGCTATCCGGACGCAGGGGCCCTGGAGGAGGCGCTCCAGGAGTGGCTGCGGGAGGCGGCGCCGGGCAGGCGCGCTCCGCTCCGGCTGGGCTTCGTGCTCCTGGGCTGCCTCGCCGTGGCCGGCGGCGCCCTGGCTGGGGCGCGCGCCGGGACGAGCGACCCTCCGGCTGGAGCGGGCGTCGAGCCCACGGCGGCGCGCTCGCCGGCCGCGAGCGCCAGCTCGACTCCGGCGCCGAGCTCGACCCCGCTGGCGCTGGCGCTCTGGCAGGACCGCCCGGAGCGGATCCTGACGCGAGCCGTGGCGAAGTCGCCCCTGGCCTACGAGCGCGTGCGCCGCGAGTGCCGCGCCGAGCTGCGCGCCGATCACCCCCTGCGCGAGCTCTTGCTCGGGAGCCAGCCCCTCGACCCCGCGCGCCTGCCCGAGCTGCTCCGCCTGTGGCGGACGCTGCGCAACGAGCAGAGCGCCAAGCAGCGCTTCGAGTTCTTCCTCCTCTGCGATCGCCTCGCCCGGGCCGGCTGCCTCAAGGCCCTGACCGCCCTGGCCCGCCGGGTGTGGCTCGAGCCGCTGGTGCAGTCCGGCTCGCCGACCCTGCGGGCCGACGCCAAGGCCTTCTCGCACTACGTGCTGGAGGAGGCCGTGCTGCGCCGTCAGCTCCGCGCGGCGCGGATCCTGAGTGAGCTCGGCTCGGAGGTCGCGCGCCGTCACTACGCGGTCAACGCCCAGGGCGCTACCGGCGCGCCCCCCGTCCACCAACGCTGGGTCGAGCTGCTCGACGTGTGGCGGCCCTTGCCCCCTCGCAGCCCTGACTCCTGGCGGCGGGGACGAGAGCTGGTTCGGGCTGGCGAGTTGGAGGAGTCCCTCGAGCCCTATCGCGCGGCCTTCGCCGAAGCGGAGGAGGACGAGCGAGACCAGGTCGGCCTGGAGCTCTGCCACGCGCTCTACACCTTGCTCCGCTACGCCCGCAAGAAGAAGCCGGTGGACCCTCGCTACCGCGCGCTGGCGCGCAGCTTCTCGTCGCGCTGGGAGAGTCCCTGGGTGCTCTTCCAGCTGGCGCGATTCGACGTGGAGGCCGCGCGAGGGATCAAGGACCCCGTGGCCCGCGCAGAGGAGGTCGAGCGCGCGGCCGCTTGGGTCGAGCGCGGGCTGGCGCTGCAGCCCGATCACTACTTGCTCCTCTATCAGCGCGCCGCGCTGCTCGAGCTGCGCGCCGGCCTGGCGGGCGACCCCGCCGATCTCGAGCGCGCCTGCGACGTGATCGAGCTGAGCCACCTCTTGGGGGGCTACTCCGAGCCGACTCGCCTGGAGCAGCGGCTGCGCGAGCGGCTGGGGCGCAAGTGAGCGGCGAGCAGGGGGCGGCGCGGCGGGACGACCTGGACCTCAGCGACGAGGGGGCGGCGCGGCGGGACGACCTCGCCCTCAGCGAGGACGAGGCGGCAGCGGGCTCGGACCTGCTGAGCGAGTCGGAGGCGGCGCGCTTGGAGGACCTGGCCATCAGCCAGTCGGCGCGCCGCGGCGACCTGGCCCTGAGCGACGACGAGCCGGCGGAGCCTCCGCCAGCGAGCGGCGGGCGACAGGTCGGTCCCTATCGCTTGGTGGCGGAGCTGGGGCGCGGCGCCATGGGGGCGGTCTATCGCGCCCAGGACGCGAGCGGGCTCGAGGTCGCCCTCAAGCTGGTGACCGGGGTCCTCGACCCCGCGCGCCGCGAGCGCTTCACGCGCGAGGGTCAGCTCGCCGCGCGCCTGACCCACCCCGGGATCGTCGGCGTCCACGCGGCGGGGGAGCACGAAGGTCGTCCCTGGCTGGCCTATGAGCTGGTCGCCGGGGCGCGCCCCCTGGACGAGGCCTACGGCGAGCGGACCTGGGTCGAGCGCACCGAGCTGATCGCGGAGCTGTGCGAGGCGGTGGGGGCCGCTCACGCGGCCGGCGTCGTGCACCGCGACCTCAAGCCGGACAACGTGCTCCTCGACGCGGCGGGGCGGGTCCGGGTCGCGGACTTCGGCCTCGCGACCGCCAACGACCTCGAGCGCTTGACCCGCACGGGGACCCTGATCGGGACGCCCCTCTTCGCGGCGCCGGAGCTGTTCCGCGGCGAAGGCGGGCGGGCGGCGGCCGTCGACGTGTGGTCGCTGGGCGTGATCCTCTACCAGGCGCTGACCGGCGAGCTGCCCTTCGTGGCGGACTCGCTGGTCCGGCTGGCCCTCGTGATCCAGCAGCCCCCGACGCCTCCGCGCGCGCACCTGCCCGAGCTGCCGGCCGAGCTGGAGGCGATCGTGCTGCGGGCGCTGGCCCTCGACCCGGAGCAGCGCTACGCCGACGCGGGAGCGCTGGCCGCGGCCCTGCGGGGGTGGCTCGAGGACGCCCGGGGCGGCCCGCGCCGCGGCGCGGGCCCGCTGCTCTTCGCGGGGGCGGGGGCGGCGCTGGCGTCGATCCTGGGGCTGGCCTGGCTGGGCAGCGCCCTCGGGAGCGCGCCGGCCCAGCCGCCTGGGCCGACCTCGTCGGGGTCAGCGGGACCGGCCTTGGGAGCGGGAGCGAGCGCCCCGGTCAAAGCGCCGCGCCTGACCCTCGAGCTCG
>CALDQK010000769.1 GCA_937911525.1 uncultured bacterium | reverse complement strand
GGCTGCGCCGCCAGCCTTGCCGATCGCTGGCGCGCAGCTCGACGCCCGCGCTGAAGTCGCGCTCGGCGAGCAGCTCGTGGGGGTCCTCGCGCGCCGGCGAGAGGAGACGAAAGGAGAGCGGGCTGCGCTCGAGCCGCGCCAGCTGGCCCCGCGGGCCCAGGGCGCAGGCGAAGAGCCGGTAGCGCCGCCCGTCGCGCAGGCGGGCGGGCAGCTGGCCCTCGAAGCCGTAGCGCTCGTCGGCGTAGCCCTTGTGGTGCTGCACGTCCCGGCGCTTGCGGTCGGCGCGGAGGCGCGCGCGCGCCCGCTCTGCCCCCTCGGCGTCGACGGCGACCACGACCACCTCGAGGGGCTGGCGCTGAGCGCGCTCGTCGGCGGCCCAGCCGACGAAGCGGCCCAGGTCGTCGACGTGCTCGAGGTAGCCGCTCAGGTCCGCGCGGGGCTCGGCCGCGAGCAGCCGGTTGAGCGCGATCCCCGGCGAGGCCTTGGGGCTGGGGCCGGACGTCGCGCTGGGCGCCGGGCTGGAGGCTGGGCTGGGCGCTGGGCTGGAGGCTGGGTTGGGCGCTGGAGTGGGGCTGGGCGGCGGGCTCGGGCGCTCGGCGAGCGCTGAGCCGGCGGGGGCGGGGGGCTCGCCCCCTGGGTCAGCGCGGCGAGCGCAGCGCCCAGGAGCAGGACGCCGAGCAGCGCGAGCGGGAGCCGGCGGACCCCCGCGCGCTCGGGGCGGGCGCGTGCCCGCGCGAGGGCGGCGGCGAGGGCGCCCGCGTCGGGGAAGCGCTGGGCGGGGTCGGTCCGCAGGCAGCGCTCGATCACGCTCGCCGTGGCCGAGGCGACGTGGGGCGCGGCGCGGGCCAGGGGCGGGTGCTCCCCCGAGACGATCGCGCGCGCCAGGCTGGTCAGGTCCTGGCCCTGGAAGGGGGGCGCTCCGCTGGCGCAGCGATAGAGGAGCACGCCGAGGGCCCACACGTCGACGCCCGGGTCGCGGCGGCCGGCCTCGCCCGCGATCTGCTCGGGCGCCATGTAGAGCGGCGTCCCGACGGCGGCGCCGGTCGCGGTCAGGGTCTCGAGGTCGGGCCCCCAGCCGACGCCGAGGTCCGCCACGCGGGGCCGCCCCTCGGCGTCGAGGAGCACGTTGCTCGGCTTGAGGTCGCGGTGCACGACGCCGCGCTCGTGGGCGTGAGCCACCGCGGCGATCACCTGCTCCAGGCAGTCGAGGCGCTCGGGCCAGCTCAGTCCCGCGAGGGCTTCGTCCAGCGACCGCGCGCCGGGGACGCGCTCGTAGAAGAGGAAGCGCCGCCCCGCGACCTCGCCGGCCTCGTAGAGCGCGACGAGGCCCGGGTGGTCGAGGGCCGCGGCCAGCTGCCCCTCGCGCTCGAGGCGGGCCGCCGCGTCGGGGCGGGGCGCGCTCAGCAGCTTGAGCGCGCCCTCGCGCCCGCTCGCCCGGTCGAGGGCGGCGTAGACCGCGCCGTGCGCGCCGCGCCCGAGCAGCGGACCGAGCTCGAAGCGGCCGCCCAGGACCTGGCCGGCTCCGGCCGGAGGCGTGGCGTTCCCGGGCAGGCTGCTCCCCGGCGAGCTGGGGCCGAGCAGGGCGGGGTCGAGGAAGCCGGCCGCGCAGAGCCTGCGGGCGGCCTCTCCCGGGGGCGTGCGAGGGGGCGAGGACACGCCCCGAGTATCGCTACTTGGGCGTGGCCCGCAGCGACATGCCGCGCGCCTCGATCGTGCCGGTGTAGAGGCCGGGGACCTCCCAGCCGATCAGGAAGGAGGCGACCTCGAACTCGTCGAGCGAGCCGCGCAGCTTGCCCTTGGCCAGGTTGCGCTGGAGCGAGGCGCGAATGTCGGGGAGGAGGTCGCGCGAGATCGTGACCCACTGCCCGCGCTTGGACTCGAGCGTGTGCGGGGTCAGGTCGCGCAGGGCCACCTGGCGGATCAGCTTGCCGGTGCTGTTGTCGGTGCCGTCGCCGTCGAACTTCTCGCTGGCCCCGTAGTAGCTCGAGCCGCGGGCGTCGTAGAGGTTCGCGCCATACCAGAGGTAGTCGCGGTTCTTGCGGTCCACCACGGTCAGGAAGAACACGAAGTGCCCGGTGTGCCAGGCCGGGTTGTAGCCGGGGCCCGTGTCATGGTTGGCGTAGAGCAGCTTGAGCTGCATGTTCAGCCGCAGCGCGCTGAGGTCCTTGATCCGGGTCGTGGCGCTGGATTCGATCGACTGGCTCACGTAGAGGTGCGGCCAGTCCTTCTTGTAGTTGGGGTCGGTCGGGTCGCGGAAGCGGTTCTGGTAGCTCGTCTTGCTGTTGACCGCCAGCACGCAGCGGCCGCCGGGGAAGAGGCTGAAGGCCTTCTCGCCGTCCGCCCAGCGGCGCCCGTTGCCCGGCAGCGGAGTCCCGGGCCCGCCCCGCAGCGAGACGCGCATGTGGTGCTGCGCGACCTTCCAGCTCGGCGCGCCGCTCTGGCCGGGGAGCCGCAGCACGACCGGGTTGCCGGCCCCGTCCTTGACGTAGTCCTGCGAGTTGCGCGGGCTCGGGACGAGCACGTTCAGCCCGCGCCTCAGGCCCGCGTCGCCGAGGAGCTCCACGCTGGGCGGCGGGGGCGCGCTGAGGCGGAAGCTCTTGGGGGCGCCGTTGAGCAGCGGGTTGCCCTGGCTCTGCGGGTCGATCGCGTAGGCGTAGAGCAGGCGCTGCTGGCCGTCGAGGGCCCAGCTCGGCAGGCGGTGGCGGAAGCCGTGGTCGCCGCTCCAGCCGGCGCGGCGGACGTCGGCGCGGGCGAGGTTGGCGCGGCTGGCGCCGGCGAAGCGGCGCTGGCCGGCGGCGTCCTCCACGTAGAAGTGGACCCAGAGGGACTGGCCCGGCGAGTCGGCGTCGGCGGTCCAGCCGTAGGCGACGCCCTGGGCGTCGACGCGGTCCAGCCAGCCGGTGGGGGCGGCGGCCAGGGCGGGGGCGCTGGTGAGCAGCAGGGCGAGCAGGAGCGCCGGGGTGGCGGTGCGGGTCATGTGACCTCCTTCACCCTCCCCTTGGCGGAACTCGCCCGGGCGTTTCAGCAGTCGCTCAAGTGTTGCTCTTGCAACACCTTAGAGCCCCAGCGCCTCGCCCAGGAAGCGGACCTCGGTCGCGTGCTGGTCCGGCTCGGGGGCGTAGGCCGCGATCAGCTCGGCCAGGTAGGCGTGCAGCTTGCGCCGGCCGCGGTGGACCCGGTTGCGCACGTCCTGCAGCGCGCAGCCGAGGGCGGCCGCGGCCTCGGCCTGAGGCTGCCCGCGCACCACGCAGGCGTCGATCGCGTCGTAGTAGCTGGGGTGCTCGTCGGCCAGCCGGGTCAGGGCCAGCTCGAGCAGGCGCGCGAACCACTCCTGGTCGAAGCCGGAGGCCTCGTCGGGGGCGGGCACGTCCTGCTCGAGGGCCAAGGGGGCCTCGCCTCCGCCGCGCTTCTGGGCGCCGCGCCGGCGCAGCTCGGCGCGCCACACCCGGAAGGCCAGCGTCCCCAAGAGCGAGCGGAAGCTGCCTCGGCGCGGGTCGGCCTGCTCCAGCGCCCCGCCGAAGAGCTCGATCAGGGTCACCTGGCTGAGGTCCTCGGCCTGGTGCGCGTCGACGCCGCGGCGGCGGAAGTAAGCCTGGAGCGCGGGGGCGTAGCGCTGGGCCAGGGCGGCCTGGGCCGGCTCGGCGCCGGCCCGGGCTTGGTCGAGCAGGTCCCAGGAGGTCTCGAGGTGGCGCACGCCTACGCCTCCAGGCTGCGGCCGAGCTTGCGCGAGAGGGTCTCGTAGCCGAGGGCAGCGTAGAAGGCGCGCGCGCCCTCGTTGAACTCGTAGACGTTGAGCTCGACCTGCGTCAGCCCGCGGGCTCGCGCCCACTGGTGGGCGGCGTCCATGAGCGCTCGCCCGACGCCTTGGCGGTGGCGGGCGTCGGCCACCACCAGCTGATCGACGACCGCGTAGCGGCGCGGCACGAAGAGCGGGATCTGGGGCGCGGCGGCCTCGTGCACGTCGACCAGCCCCAGCGCGGCGCCCTCCTCTTCGGCGAGCAGGAGCGCGGCGTCCGGGGCCGAGAGCTTGGCGTCCAGCCAATCGCGCGGGCGGGCCGGCGCGGACGTGGGGTTGAAGCGCTCAGGGAGCGCTGCGTGGTGCCGCGCGTCGACCGCGCTCAGCAGCGCGCAGATCGGCTCGTAGTCGTCGCCCCGCGCCGGCCGGACGTGCATGACTCCTCCCTGGCTCAATAGCCTCCGTAGTCACCGTATCCGGCGTAGGGGTCGTCGTCCTTCTCGTCTGCGCCTTCGCTGCTCGGGGTCCCGAGCACGGTCGCGAAGGAGGGCGAGGCGTGCAGGGCGAGGCCGACCGCGAGGCCGGTCACGAGGGCGACCTGGACCACCGCGGCCGCGGCCGCCAGGCGCGGGCTGGCGCGGCGCAGGCCCGGGGCGCGCTGAAGGAGCAGCCCCAGGGGCGCGAGCAGGAGCAGGGCCGCGCAGGTCGCGGGGAGCTGGGCGTAGGTCTTGGCCGAGAGCCAGGGCGCCGCGAGGGCCAGGCCGATCACGAGGCTCGCGCCGCCGCCGAGCAGGGGCGCCGGGGCGAGCAGCGCGCGGAGGGGGACCAGCGAGAGCGC
>CALDQK010000768.1 GCA_937911525.1 uncultured bacterium | reverse complement strand
CGACGTGGCGCCGGTCGAGCGCGCCGGCTGCTACGCCCCCGGCGGCCGCTTCCCGCTCCCCTCCTCGGTGCTCATGACCGCCGTCACGGCGCGGGCCGCGGGGGTCGAGACCGTGTGGGTCGCCTCCCCTCGCCCGACCCAGGTCACCCTGGCCGCGGCGGCCGTGGCGGGCGCGGACGCGCTCCTCGCGGTCGGGGGGGCGCAGGCGATCGCGGCCCTGGCCTACGGGGCGGGGCCCGTCCCGCCCTGCGACGTGGTGGTCGGCCCGGGCAACCGCTGGGTGACCGCGGCCAAGCAGCTGGTCGCGGGCGTGGTCCGGATCGACATGCTGGCCGGCCCCTCGGAGCTGGTGGTGATCGCCGACGGCGGCGCAGACCCCGAGACGGTCGCCGCGGACCTCCTCGCGCAGGCCGAGCACGACCCCGACGCGCGGCCGATCGTGCTCTCCCCCAGCGGGGAGCTGCTGGAGCGCGTGGACGAGGCCCTGGCCCGTCAGCTCGAGACCCTGCCCACGGCGGACACCGCGCTCCCGGCCTGCCGCGAGCAGGGCGCCGCGATCCTCTGCGCGGACCTCGAGGAGGCCTGCGCGGTCTCGGACCGCCTGGCGCCGGAGCACCTCCAGCTCCACCTGGCGAACCCCGCCGAGGCGCGCCGTCGGCTGCGCCACTACGGCGCGCTCTTCCTGGGCCGCGCCGGGGCCGAGGTCCTCGGCGACTACGGCGCCGGCCCCAACCACGTGCTCCCGACCGGGGGCACGGCCCGCAGCAGCGGCGGCCTCTCGGTGTTCACCTTCCTGCGGGTCCGCACCTGGCTGCACCTCGACGACCTCGCGGCGGCGGCGCCCCTGGCCCGGGACGCCGCCGACCTGGCCCGCCTGGAGGGGCTGGAGGGACACGCCCGGGCCGCAGAGGCCCGCCTCTAGGCTCCTTCCTGCTTCGATCGGAGCAGGAAAGCAAGAAGAGAGGAAGGAAGGAAGCTCTCGCTGGCGATCTCGATCTGCCGCCTCTTCCTGCTTGGATTGGTGCAGGAAAGCAAGAAGAGAGGAATGAAGGAAGCTCTCGCTGGCGATCTCGATCTGCAGCCTCTTCCTGCTTTCTTGCTTTCCTTCTTCACACATTCGAGCGAGAGGGAGCTCTCGCTGTCAGCGACAGCTCCCCTCGCATTCCTTAGGGCGCAGGCGGCAGGGTCTTCAGGTCAACCTCTCCGCTGGCCACGTCCCAGCCCGCCAGCTGGAGGAGTCGCGCCTGCACGGCGCGCTGGTCCTGGGTGCTGATCCCCGCGCCGCGCTGGAACCAGGCCACCGCCAGCCAGTGCAGCTCGTCGGCCGGGTGGCCGGCCTGGCGCTCGGCCCGCGCCCGGCGGAGCGAGAAGGTGCCCCAGGCAGCGAGGGCCTTGTCCACCCGCCCGAGCAGCTCCTGGGCTAGCCGCGCCGCGCCCTGGCGGAGGAAGTCCTGCTCCCCGCTGAGGCGGAGCGGGTCCTCGCGCAGGTTGGCCGCCGGGAAGGCCGCCGCCATGCCGTCCTTCTCGTTGACCTTGGCCCAGGCGGTCCAGCTGCCCAGCTGGCCGGGGAGCGAGAAGTCCTCCAGGCGGACGGCGACGTCGGCGTGGACGGTCTGGGTGATCTCGACCCACTCGTAGCGGTAGGTCCGCCGCAGCGGGACGTCCACGTAGGGCGGCTCGCGCAGGTAGTCCTGCAGCAGCCGCTGGGCGCGGCTCTGTTGCGCGCGGACCAGGCCCTGCGAGGTGATCGAAATCCCGAACGCGAAGGTCGCCGCCTGGTTGGCCTGATCGCGTCGGCGCCGGTAGTCGTTGAGCTCGCGCTGGCGCCGGCTGTGCTCCTGGAGCTCGAAGCGCTGGCCGGGCGGGAAGAGCCGCCGCTGGGCGTCCTGATAGGCGCGCTCGGCTTGCTGAGCGGCGCGCTGCTTCTCCTTGGCGGTCCGCTCCGCCTTGGCGGCCTCCCGCTGCATGTTGGGCAGCTGCTGCTGGGCTCGCTGCCAGGCGGCCTTCTTCTGCTCGACGCGACGGTTGAGCTGGGGCACGAGGCCGGCCGAATACTCGAGCGAGCGGGGGACGCGGCGCGAGCGGGTGTCGATCCAGAGGCGCTTGGCCGTGCCGCCGAGCACCGCGTTGGGCGGCAGGCCCAGCCCAGCCACGACGCCGTTCTTCAGCTGGCGCGGGCCGAGGATCTCCACGCGCTTGCCCTCGAAGAGCTCGGTCAGCGCGAGACGCAGCTGGCGCGCCAGCAGCTCCCCGCCCCCCGGGGCGACCTCCCCCTGCTCTGCCATGGGCTGGACCACGACCCGGTAGCGCTGCTGGGCGCGCAGGATCGCGAGCACGCGCTCGCGCCGCTCCTCGAGCGCCGCGAACCCCGGGCGGAGCTTGAGGCCGAGCTCGTAGCGGAGCCAGGCCGCCCCCCAGTGGCCCATTCGCTCGTAGGCCAGGCCTTGCGCCAGGTAGCGCGCCGTGAGCGTCTTGGCGTAGGTGGCCTTCCGCTTGGCGATTCGCTGCACCAGCGCCCGCTGCGTCGCGCCGACCGCCTCGGCCGCCGCGGCGTGGCGGAGCGCCTCTCGCGCGTCGGGGGCGCGCTCGGCCGCCGCCAGCCAGGCCAGCACGTTCACGCGCTGGGCCTCGGCCAGGACGGCCTCGACGCGGCGCGAGCTGGCGTCGAGCCCGTAGGCCCGCCGGGCCAGCTTCAAGGCGGAGGCCAGCTTCTTCTGCTTCAGCTCGTCCGCGGCCTGGTCGGCCAGCGCTCGCGCTTGGGCCCGCTGGCGGCTCTGGGTGAGCTCGGGCGTCGCTGCAGGGTCGATCGCGCTCGCCTTGGCGAGGAACTCGCTCGCGCGGGCGTGCTCGCCGAGCAGCGCGTAGCGCTTGGCCTCCTGGCGGTAGAGGGCCACCAGGGCGGCGTCGCTGCGCTGGGCGAGGTCCTCGACCTGGGGCACGGTCTTGGCGAAGGCCAGCAGCGGGTCGAGGAGCCTCTTGGCGCGCAGCCAGTCTTCGCGCTCGACCGCCTCCTGGGCCTGGCGCAAGCGGTCGCCCACCTGGCGGCGCTGGACCCGCAGCTCGAAGAGCCGCTCGCGGTAGGCCTCTTGGGCGGGGTCGTGGTGGATCGCCCACTCGCTCGAGCGCCGGGCTGCGTCGAGGTCACCGGCCTCGGCCTGCTCGTGGGCCTGCTCGTGGCGCACGCGCGCCGCGTCGCGGCGGGCCTGGGCCAGCTGGGCCTCGACGCCGGCGGCGGGGTCCAGCGCGAGCGCGGTCCGGTAGTGCCCGACGGCGTCCTCGAAGCGGCGCTCCTCGACCGCCTCCTCGCCGTCCCACCTCGCCCAGGTCGCCTCGCAGCCGCAGGCGAGCAGGGCGAGCCCTAGCGAGAGCGCGCAGCGCAGCAGCCGGGGCGCGCTCACCGCGAGCCCCCGCGGATCACGGTCGAGCCCATGTCCCAGGTCTTGAGGTCCCAGCGGTTGTTGTAGGTGCGCCCGCCGGCCTCGACGGCGAAGCGGGCCGTGTTGGGCGGCGAGGTGCCCTCGTTGAGCGCGATCACCTTGACGCTGGTGAAGCCGGAGCGGAGCGTGACGCGGAAGCTGTGACCGGCGTTGGTCAGGCTCAGGTTCTGGACCAGGACCCGTCCCCCGACCCAGATCTGCACGCAGTCGCCGTCCTCGGCCGCGCCGTCCCACACCCGGATCACCACCTCGCGCGCCTGGCCGACGTCCATGGCCTGCATGCCGCCGCGGGTGGGCGGCTTCCAGCTCGAGACCGCCTGCTGGCCGGCTCGCCCCTCGTTGCGCGCGCCCTGGTTCTGCTGGTTGCGCACGTTGCGCACGTGGTTGCCGACGCCTTGCCCGCGCTGGGTCCAGCGGTCGGCGTTGGGGTTGGGGCCGCTGGGCGGGGGGCGCAAGCGGCCAGGGTCGGGCGGGCTCCCGGGGAGCGAGCCAGGCTGGATCGGGCCGCTCACGTCGCCGGGGTCGATCCCCGCGCCCTGGATCGCGTCCTGGTCGCTGGGCGGGTCGGGCGTGTCGTCGTCGCCCGAGAGCTGATCCCGGTTGCGCTCGAAGTCGCCCGTCTCGGCCGCGTCGGCCGCCTCGTCCGCCACC
>CALDQK010000767.1 GCA_937911525.1 uncultured bacterium | reverse complement strand
GACTAGGCGCCCGCTGGGGGAGACGCGGGCTCTCCTGATCGCACCAGCATCATGAGACAACAAGCCACTGAGGCTCGCTCCGCTGGTCGGGGGCCAGTGTTGAAGTTCGTTGATGGTCATCGAAGCCTCCGCTTCTGATCGCTGTAACTCCAGACTAGCGCTGGCCGCCGACACCCTGGCCTTGGCCATAGGGGTTCAAGTGTCCTCGGCGCGTGGCTAGCTTGCGAGTGACCCAAGTTGATCCACTGCCGACAGCCGTCGAACATCGAAGCCGAGCGTCAGCGCTGCCTCGTGCAGCGTGGTGCTGGGGCCACGGACCTCATAGCTCACGATCGAGCCCTTACAGGGCGCGCAGTGGGCTCTCAGGACCACCTGAGCGACGTCGAGCCTGAGTTTCTCCACGTCCGTGTGATCGTCGTCGCCAAGGTGCTGCCCGATCGCGAGGACGCGTCCATCGCGCTCCAACCAAGCGATCCGTCCTTGGAAGAACCTCACCAACGCGAGGCGGATCGGCTCGCAGCGACCTGGGACGAGATCGCCGAGTGCGACGGTGACGAGGTGCATCCTCCCGTTGTAGCTGGGGGTCCGAGCCAGCGGCGAACCGAGATCGAGACTTGTGGGTGGTGACCGCGCGATCTCGTCGAAGGGGTGCTCCACGTACGCAGGAAGGTCCGCGCAGGGCGCAGGCAAGCCCCTCACGCGCCGTCAGCAGGCCGAATGGCAGCGCCACTCTTGAGCGCCTACCATGCCGCCTATCGAGCGGAGGAAGCCACGAGTGACGGACAAGACCGACGAGAAGCTGACTCTCCAACAGCTTGAGAGTCACCTCTGGGGCGCGGCGGACCTCCTCCGAGGGTCGATCGACTCGGGCGACTTCAAGCACTACATCTTCGGGCTGCTCTTCTACAAGCGGCTCTGCGACGTCTGGCAGGAGGAATACGAAGACCGCCTCGCCGAGTACGACGACGCCGAGCTTGCCGCCGACCCGGAGGAGCACCGCTTCCATATCCCTGAGGGCTGCTTCTGGTCGGACGTGCGGAAGGTGTCGGTGGACATCGGCACCGAGTTGAACACCGCCTTCCGCGCAATCGAGGACGCAAATCCCCGCTTGAAGGGCGTGTTTCAGGACGTGGACTTTGCCAACAAGGAGAGGTTCCCCGATCACCTCCTCGACGGTCTGCTTCAGCATTTTGAGCGGCACCGCATGCGGAAGTCCGACGTGGACTCGCGCGTCCTTGGAGACGCCTACGAGTACCTGATCTCCAAGTTCGCCGACGACGCGGGCAAGAAGGGCGGCGAGTTCTATACGCCCAAGCAGGTCGTCAAGCTCATGGTGGAGATCCTCAAGCCCGAGGAGGGCATGACGGTCTACGACCCCACCGTGGGATCAGGCGGCATGTTGCTGGAAGCGGTCCACTACATGGAGCGCAACGAGCAGAACCCCAAGTCGCTGACGCTCTACGGCCAGGAGAAGAACCTCAACACCTGGGCGATCTGCAAGATGTCGCTGTTCCTGCACGACATCGACGACGCCTTCGTCGAGCGCGGCGACACGCTCCTCGACCCGAAACACCTCGCAGAGGAGAAGGTACTCAAGCGCTTCGACCTGGTGCTCGCGAACCCGCCCTTCTCGCTCAAGAAGTGGGGTCATACGGTCTGGTCGAAGGGTGACCCCTACGGGCGAGACACCTATGGGTGTCCGCCGAAGTCTTACGGCGACCTTGCGTTCGTGCAGCACATGGTTGCGTCGGTGAAGTCGAGCGGTCGCATGGCAGTGGTGTGCCCCCACGGAGTGCTCTTCCGAGGCGGCAAGGAAGGGACCATCCGCAAGGGGCTGCTGGAGGACGACCTGATCGAGGCCGTAGTTGGGCTCGGGGCCAACCTCTTCTACGGAACCGGCATCCCCGCTGCGATCTTGTTCCTTAACCGGGACAAGAAGGCCGAGCGTAGGAAGAAGGTGCTGATCGTCAACGGCGATAAGGATCTCGTTGAGGGCAAGAACCAGAACACCCTCTCCAACGAGAACGTGAAGCGTCTGGCCGAGGCCGTTCACCGCTACGAGGACGAGGAGTTGTTCTGCCGCGTCGTGGACCTGGAGGAGATCAAGGAGAACGACTTCAACCTGAACCTGACGCGCTACGTCCAGACCGATCCGCCGCCGCCGCCTATCGACGTGAAGGCCGAGGTGGTGAAGCTCCAGGGCCTCATGGCGCAGCGAGACGAGGCCGAAAAGCTCATGGTCGGCTTCCTCACGGAGCTAGGCTATGCCAAGTGAGCCACCTACTGGCTGGACGGCCACAACCGTTCAGGGGCTGCTTGACGACGCCCAGTCTGGGGAGATCAAGACTGGGCCATTTGGAACGGTCCTAAGCGCTAAGGAATACTCGGAGGAAGGAGTTCCCCTCGTCGCCGTCAAGGAGATCCGTGAGGGGTACATAGCCATTCACGACGACACGCCGAGAGTCCCGCCCGAGGTTGTGGAGAGGCTCAACCACTTCTTGTTGGCGGAGGGCGACGTGGTCTTTGCACGTAAGGGAGGCGTGGAGCGTTGTGCGGTGGTGGGGCAGACCTCCACCATGATGCTTGGCTCCGACGCAATACGGCTTCGTCTACCTACCGGCATGTCCTATAGGTTCGTGGGCTTCGCACTCCAGTCGGAACGGCATCGCCGCTGGATGAACAATCAGGCCACCGGATCGATCATGTCCGGCCTGAACCAGCGGATCATCTCCCGTATTCCCTTGTTGCTACCGCCCCTCCCCGAGCAGAAGAAGATCGCCGCGATCCTCTCCTCCGTGGACGAGGCCATTCAGGCGACCCAGGCGGTGATCGAGCAGACCCAGCGCGTGAAGGAAGGGCTGTTGCAAGACCTCCTGACGAAGGGGATCGGACACACGCGATTCAAGCAGACGGAGATTGGGGAGATCCCGAAAACGTGGAGAGTGGCTCCACTAGGCTCCCTAATCGCCGCTGGCCGCCCAATCTGCTACGGCATCCTTAAACCCGGACGTGGTGTCCCTGGAGGTGTCCCTGTCGTCAAGGTGAAGAACATTCAGGACGGGGAGATCGACACTAGCGACTTGCTTCTGACCAACCCGGAGATCGACGCGGCCTATACGCGCTCAAAGCTGCTGCCAAAGGACGTATTGCTCTCGATTCGCGGAACGACTGGGAGGGTCGCCATCGTCCCGGAGTCTCTTCGGGACGCGAACATCACCCAGGATACGGCTCGGATCACGACTGACTCCGATAAGGCTAGCCACGAGTTCGTCTACTACGCCCTCCAGTCTCGGAGGCTCCAGCGCTACATCGACCTCCATACGATCGGGCAAGCCGTGAAGGGGATCAACATCGCGGAAGTCAGGAGAATCCCGCTGGCGCTCCCACCGCTTGAAGAGCAGAGGCGACTCTTAGAGGTGTTGTCGGCCAACTGGCGATTTGAGCGTGCGGAAGCGAGCAAGTTGGAGTCCTTGCGAGAGGCGAAGAGCGGCCTTCTCCAAGACCTCCTGACCGGCAAGGTCCGTGTGTCCGTGTGATCAGCCCAAACGAGTACACGCTGGTCGAGAAGCCGATCATTGAGTTTTTGGGGGCCATGACGCCCACCTACCGCTTCATCCCGTCGTCGGACCACCCGAAGCTACGCGCGCGCGAGAACGAGGTGCTCTTCAAGCCGCTGCTGATCGAGGCGCTGATCCGTATCAACAAGATCCCGAAGGCCACTGCTGAGGCGGTGTTCAACGATCTGGCGAGCCTTGACGACAACTCGGAGTGGGTGGACGCGCTGCGAGGCAACCACCCTCTCAACTCGCGGCGGATCCCCGGCGAGGAGAAGCACCAGCCGATCCACCTGATCGACTTCGACACCATCGAGAGCAACGACTTCGCTTGCACGAACCAGCTACGAGTGAAGGGCGAGGTCGTCCGCAAGCCGGACGTGGTGATCTACGTCAACGGCATCCCGCTCGTCGTGATCGAAGCCAAGAGCCCCACCAACACCAGTCAGAACACCTACGACACGATCGACCAGGTGCGCTCAGCAGAACGAGAAGTGCCCCGGCTCTTCCACTCCAACCTCTTCAACATCGCGACCAACGACGTCGTGTTCCGCTACGGCGCGACGGGTGCCCCCGCCGAGTTCTGGTCCCGCTGGCGTGACCCGTGGCCCCGCGAAGCGTCCGAGTTCAGCGACGAGACGCAGAAGGGCCTCTACGCCCTTCTGGAGCCGTCGAGGCTGCTCGACATCCTGGCTCACTTCATCGTGTTTGAGACGCGGGACGGCCAGACGGTCAAGAAGGTCTGCCGCTACCAGCAATTCCGCGCCGTCAATAAGATGGCGCAGCGGGT
>CALDQK010000766.1 GCA_937911525.1 uncultured bacterium | reverse complement strand
CCGAGCCGACGCCGACGCCGACGCCGAGCGCTCGCCTCACCCCCTCCCCGCGGCTCGACTCCAGCCCCACCAACCCGCCAGCGACCCCTGAGGCTCGCCCAGTCGCGAGCGTCAGCCCGCGCTCGCCGAGCGGCTCGGGCGCTGACTTCCTCGAGTCGTGGCTGGCCGCTCCCGACGTCGAGGGGCGAGCGGCCCACGAACGGCTCCTCCAGCACGTGCTCGAGCTCGTCGCGGCCGGCCGCACCGAGCTCGCAGCCTTCGACCGGGCGCTCGCAGCGCGCCCCGAGCTGGCGACTCTCTACCTGGCCCGCGCGCGCGTGCACTTCGCTCGCGAGGACCGCCTGCGCGCCGAGCGAGACCTGGAGCAAGCGAAGCTGCGCGCAGGCGGGCGCCCCTGGGTCTTGGCCGACCTGGCGGAGGCGTGGGTCGGCCTGGGACGAGGGCAGCGTGCGCTGGAGCACATCAACCTCGCCCTGAGGGCCGCCCCCGAAGAGGCCCGCCTCCACGTGGTCCGCGGCAACATCTCCTTTCAGCTGCGTCAGCTCGGCCAGGCCGTCGCGGCGTGGCGACGAGCGCTCGAGCTCGACCCCCAGAGCCGAGACGCCTCCCTCAACCTCGTCTCCAGTCTGGTCTTCCTCTCCAACGAGGAGGGGCGGGGCTACGGCGAAGCGCGGAGATACGCCGCGGCATACTCGGGCGACTTCGACGCCTGGCGGATCCTCGCCTACGCGTGCTACCGAAGCGACCGCTTCGCCGAGGGCCGAGCGAGCGCGGAGAGGTCGCTGGCGATCCGGCCGAGCCCCTTCGCCTACTTCGCGCGAGGGATCTGCCGCTGGAGGCTGGGGGAGCTCGCCCCCGCCCTCGAGGACCTGCAGCAGGCGCTCGACCAGGAGCCCCTCCAACCCGCTCGCCTGGTTCGCAAGAACGCCCACCTCTTCCGCTCGCGAATCCTCCAGCAGCTCGGTCGCCCCCAGCAAGCACTGAGGGAGGTCGATCAGGCCCTCGCTCTGGACGACGACCTCTCCTCGGCCCACGCGCTGCGCGCCGCCGTGCTCAACGACCTCGGAGACTTCGCGCGAGCAGAGGCCGCCGCGCGCACGGCCAGGCGCTTCAGGCCCGGCGACGCCGAGGCTGGCTACTACCTGGCGGTTGCGCTCCAGGGCCAGGGCAAGCACGAGGAGGCGCTCCCCCTGTTCGACGCTGCCCTGGGAGACGACGCTCGTCCCACTTGGGCCGCGAAGGCGCTCTTGCTGCGAGCTCGCACGCTCGCCCGGCTGGGTCTCCTCGTCCGCGCGCGCGCAGACCTCGAGGCAGTCCTCGGGCTGGAAGCGAAGGGCCCTGAGGCCGATGCGGCCCGCAGGCTGCGCGAAGAGCTAGCCAGCGAGCGCGGCGAGTGAAGAGGAGCCGATACGATGGGCCTCAGGAGGTGAGAGTGGCTGAGCTCTGCGCGCCCGCGGTGGGTCTGCGGCTCGAGACCGAGGAGGCGCTGCCCCCTCGGAACCCTGGCTGCCCCGAGCTCGCGCCGATCCCCGGGCGCCTCAGCCCCTTCGTCTGGTAGGCCGCGCGTGGGCGAGCAGGTCGGTCCTTACCGATTGGAGGGCGAGCTCGGCCGAGGCGGCATGGGCGCGGTCTACCGCGCGACCGACACCCGCTCCGGCCGTGAGGTCGCGCTCAAGCTCTTGCTCGGCCTGGCCGACCCCGAGGACCGCGCTCGCTTCGTGCGCGAGGTCGAGGTCTCCAGCTCCCTCGCCCACCCGCACCTGCTGCGGGTCCTCGACTTCGGCCAGGACCGAGGCCAGCTCTACCTGGCCAGCGAGCTGGCCGAGGGCGGCAGCCTCAGCGATCGGCTCCGCAGCGGGCCCCTCCCGGCCGACGAGGCGGCGCGCCTCGTAGCGCAGGTCGCCCGCGGACTCGAGGTCGCGCACCGCGCCGGCGTGCTCCACCGGGACCTCAAGCCGGACAACGTGCTCCTCGACGCCGCGGGGCGTCCGCTCTTGGCCGACTTCGGCCTCGCGCGCCGGGTGCAGGGTGAGACGCTGACGGCGACCGGCTCGATCCTGGGCACCCCCGGCTACCTCTCGCCCGAGCAGGCCCGCGGCGAGCGGGCCGAGGTCCGCAGCGACGTCTACGGGCTCGGCGCGCTGCTCTACGCGGCCCTCAGCGGGCGCCCTCCCTTCCGGGCCGCCTCGCTCCTGGCGACCTTGGCTGCCGTGGACCAGGACCCGCCCGCCCCGCTGGCCGTGCCGCCGGCCCTGTGGGCCGTCGTCGAGCGCTGCCTCGCCAAGGACCCAGCCCGGCGCTACCCGAGCGCGGAGGCGGTGGCGGAGGCGCTCGAAGCCGCCGGCGCTCGGCCGCGAACCGCGCGCCTCGGGCTGGGCGCGGGCCTGGGCGCGGGCGCGTGCGTCCTGATCGGCGCGCTCTGGCTCCGCTCGGCGGCCCCTCAGGCGCCGCTCCCCCCCAGCACGCCCCTGGCGTCCAGCTCTCCCTCCCCCTCTGCCCCGCCCTGGCTGAGCTGGACCGAGGGCGAAGCGCAGGACGAGCCGCCTCGCAGGGGGAAGAGCTTTCCCCGCCGCTACCACCGGCTCGCCCAGCGCTGCCGCGCCCTCCCCCCGGAGCAGGCCGAGGAGCTGATCGAGCGCGCCCTCCGCCAGCGACCTCGGGATCCCGCGCTCTACATGCAGCGCGCGATCCTCGAACACCCGGACGACCCCGAGCGCGCCCACGAGACCCTGCGGGAGGCGAGCCGCCTGCTCTCCGAGCAGGCCTGGGTCCACGCGGGCTGCGCCCAGGCCTACTACTCCTTCCAGGACTACGAGCGGAGCCTGGCCGCCGCGACGCGAGCCGTCGAGCTGGCCCCAGAGGTCGGCGAGTACGTGGCGATCCAAGCCGCGCTCTTCGCAATGACCAAGCGCCCCGAGCTGGCGCTCCGCGCCTGGGAGCGGGCTCGCGAGCTGATGCCGCTCGAGCCCTTCGTGATCCGCGAGCGCTGCGCCTACTTCCTGCACCACGCCGAGGACCTCGCCCGAGGGGCGAAGGACGCTGAGCTGCTGGTCACCCTCGACCCGCTCAGCTTCGACGCCTGGCGGCTGCTCGCCTACGCCCGCTTGCGTCAGGATCGCCTGGAGGAGGCGCTCGCGATCGCGGCCCACGCACAGGTGCTCTACCCCACCCCCTACGGCGGCTACGTGCGCGGACTCTGCTACTCCAAGCTGCGGGACTGGGAGGCGGCGGCGCGCGAGTTCCGCGCAGCTCTGCAAGCCACCGCTCCGCCGGAGGCCAGCCGGACCTTCCCCTACCTCATCAACCGGGAGCTCGCGAACGTGCTCTTCGCGGCCCGACGCTTCGAGGAGGCCCTCGCGGCGAGCGACGCGGCCCTCGCGGACGAGCCCAACAAGAGCGTCATCCTGCTCAAGCGGAGCAAGATCCTCCTCGCCCTGCGCCGCGACGCCGAGGCCGAGCGCGACGCGCGGCGGGCCCTCGAGCTCGGCGCCGGCTGGGACGCGCAGCTCCAGCTCGCCCGCGCCCTGCGAGGCCAGCGCCGCCGCGAAGAGGCCCTCGCGAGCTTCGACCGGACGCTCGAGCAAACCACCAGCACCGCCATCGAGCTCGAGCGCGCTCGCCTGCTGATCGCCATGGGCCGACGCGAAGACGCCGCCGCGGCCCTGCGGAGCCTGAAGGGTCGCGGGCCGAAGGGGCACCAGCAGCAGGCGTCCGCGCTGCTCGAGCGGCTACGGGAGGGTCCCGATGCTCCGCGCTGACTCGAGTCGCAGCCCAGAGCTCCAGGGAGGGCCGGCATGCGGATAGCGCTCCTCGGCGGGACGGGCTTCGTCGGCCAGGCGCTGCTGCGCGCGCTGAGCGGCGGCGAACACGAGGTGCGCGCCCTGGCCCGCGACCCGAGCCGGCTCAGCGCGCCCGGGGTCGAGGTGGTGCCGGGCTCGCTCGAGGAGCTGCCGGCCGCCTTGTTCGCGCACGAGCCCGAGGTCGTGATCCACTTCGCCACCAAGCAGGTCGACCAGGACGGGAGCGGCTTCCAGGCCACCAACGTGGCCGGCAGCGAGCGCCTGCTCGCGGCGCTGCCGGAGAGCGCGCGGGTCGTGCTCTACGGCAGCTCGCTCTCGGTCTACGGACAGGGCCCCCAGCGGGGAGAGCGCGAGCAGGAGCTGCCGATCCGGCCGGCGACCGCGCTGGCGCGCAGCCGCGCCGCCGCCGAGGAGCGGATCCTGGCCTGGGCCGAGGCGCGGGGCGCGAGCGCGCACTGCCTCCGGCCGCGCTTCGTGCTCGGGCGCGGGGACCGCTTCACCCTGCCGGGGCTGCGCCGCCTGACCGCGCAGGGGCGGACCCTGGGCTCGGGGGCCCAGCGCTTCAGCGTGATCGACGTGGACGACTACGCGGCGCTGATCCTGGCCTTGGCCGCCGAAGCCCTCGCGGCCAGCGAGCCCCGCCGCGGCGGGC
>CALDQK010000765.1 GCA_937911525.1 uncultured bacterium | reverse complement strand
GACCGGCTGGCCCGCGCCGTCGACGATCACCGCCGGGACCACGAACTCGTCGGTCACGTCGGCGGCGTAGCTCTCGGCCACGTAGTCGACGGGGTCGCGGTGCTTGGGGCCCTTGCCGTAGACCATCGCGTCGTAGGCCTTGCGGACCCGCTCCCAGCGGTTGTCGCGGTCCATGGCGTAGTAGCGGCCCGAGATCGTCGCGATCTGGCCGATCCCGATCTCCTTGGTCCAGGCGACGATCTGCGCGATCTGCTCCTTGGCGCTCCGGGGCGGGACGTCGCGGCCGTCGGTGATCGCGTGGATGTAGACCTCCTCGACGTCGCGCTCCTTCGCCAGGCGGAGCAGCTCGCGGAGGTGGGTCATGTGGCTGTGCACGCCGCCGGGCGAGCAGAGGCCCACGAGGTGCAGGGCGCGGTCGCGCTCCTCGGCCCGGTCGATGGCCTCGACCAGCGCGTCGACGCCGCCGAAGCCCCCCTCGCGCAGGTCCTTCTCGATCCGCGCGAAGTCCTGGTAGACCACCCGGCCGGCGCCCATGTTGAGGTGCCCGACCTCGCTGTTGCCCATTTGGCCGTCGGGGAGGCCGACGTGGTGCTCGGACGCGTTGACCAGCGCGGTCGGGAAGCGCTGCCACAGCTCGTCGTGGCGCGGCGTGCGCGCCAGGGCCACGGCGTTGGCCTCTTGCTCCTCGCGCACACCCCAGCCGTCGCGGACGACGATCAGGACAGGACGGTTGGGGGTGCTCACGAAGTCTCCTCAGCGAAACGAATCATACTGGGGTCCCGGACGCTGCGGAGAGCGAGCGTCAATCCAGCTTCAGCGGCGGCGGAGAGGGCGGCGGGTCACCGGCCAGGGCCAGCAGCTGCACGTGGAGCGTCCCCTGCTCGATCCTCGCGCGCGCGTAGACGTGGGGCGGGCGCGTCACGGGCGGCAGGCGCAGGGTCGCCTGAGCTCCAGACCGCTCGAGGGCGGGCGTGTCGCCCTGGACCACGATCAGGCGGGCTCGCGCCAGCAGCTCCGGGGAGGGGCTCTTCGCGGCGTGGACCAGGATCAGCTGCGCGGCCGCTTGCTCCTGGGCGTCCTCGTCCTTTCTGGCCTTCTCCTTGGCCTTGGTCTCCTGGGAGGTGGGCCAGGAGCCGTCTCCTGCCAGGGCCACGGGGCGCCAGCCCTCCTTGGCTTGGCCCCACTGGCCGGGCTCGCCGCCGTGGCCCCGCAGCCCCTCGCCGAGGGCCTCGAGCAGCTCGTCGCGGGGGCCGTCCTCGGGGCCGAGGCCGACCAGGACCGGGGCCGCGATCTGCCCGAGGGAGCCGACGGCCAGGGCGTGGGCCTCTTCGTCGGCGGAGGCCAGGAGCGGCCCCGCGACGAGGACGAAGTCCAGCGCGGTCCCGGTCCCCGAGAGCTGCGTCGCGAGCTCGAGCAGCACGTCCTCCGGGGTCAGCGCGTCGAGGCCCTCCTCGGCGTCCTCGTCGCCCTCTTCGGCCGCGAGCGAGCTGCCCACGGCGGGGGCGGCCAGCGCCACGAACTCGACGGGCTGGGGCGGCGCCTCCTCGGCGGCGCTGCTCGAGCAGCCGGCGAGGGCGAGCAGCGCGAGCAGCCCGAGGGCGGGGGGAAGGGTCCTAGCTCCGGTGGTCACGAATGAACTCCGCGGCGTAGCTGCGCACCTCGTGCCCGTTGAGCACGTGGACTCGGCGCAGGCGCTCCAGCGTCTCCTGGCTGAAGCGGCTGAGGGGAATGTGCACCAGGCGGCGGCCGAAGTGCTTGGCGATCCGGCGCCAGCGGCGACCGGGCAGACCAGGGCTGACGAGCACCACGTGGCGCTCGCGCGAATGGAAGCAGGCCGCGGCGATCAGGCGCTCTTCGAGGGTGCGGCCCAGCTCGAGCCGCGGGTCCTGCCAGATCTCGGGGATCGGGCGGGGCGGGAAGAGGAACATGGCCCCGCCGTAGGTGGCCTGGCCGATCCCAGGGCCGACGAGGTTGGTCCGGTAGTCGGTCGCGAAGAGCGAGAGGGTCGACTCGTCCTGGTGCTCGGCGTACCAGGTCGTGCGCCAGGTGTAGACCTCGGGGTCGGCGGGGACGTCGAACAGGAACACCACGCACTCGACCGTGCCGCGGGCGGGCGGGATCCGCTTCACGTAGAGGTCGCCGGTGTACCAGTGGCGGATCGTCTCGCGGATGTCGATCCCGTCCATGATGCTGGTCGTGAACTTCTCGGTCCGCGCCAGGTCCGCGCCGATCAGGGCCTTGCCCTGCTCCATGACGTGGGCGCGGAAGCTCTCGATCCGGCTGTCCTCGGGCGGGTGGCTGCAGGCCGAGTAGGGGTTCCAGCGCTGCTCCCACTCCTGCGTCTTGGGCTTGGGCGGCGGCGGGGTCAGCTCGAGGCGCTCCCAGCGCACGGCGCTGCCGGGGAGCCGGTTCTTGGCCACGAGCACGCCGGCCTCGGGCAGGGTCGCGCGCCCGTCGACTCCGAAGCCGATCTCCTCCCAGGGGCGGCCCTCACCCTGATAGGGGTAGTGCGCGGCGGTCTCGACGACCTGGATCGCGTAGTCGTCGCCGACGCACTGCTTGGCGGCGACCGCCAGGGTGTAGAGGTCGGGGCTCAGGCGGCGCCCGATGAGGGTCAGGTTGCGCACGTACTTGAGCAGGAGCGAGAGGCGCTGGGGCGAGAGCCGCCGCTGGAAGCGGCGGTCGCTCTGGACCCAGCGGTCGCGGGCCTCGAGCAACAGCTCCTTGATCCCGTCCACGCTCAGGTGCTCGTCGGGGCCGAGGGTGGCGCGGCGCTGCTGGTAGAGGTGCGCGACGTAGGGGATCTCGCCCATCACGAAGCTGAGCGTCTTCTCGCGGATCTTGAGCCGCCGGACGGGGGACCAAGCCCCAGAGAGAGAGTGGGGGTCGGGCTCGGGCTCGGGCCAGCCCTCGTGGAGGGCCTGGCGGACCCAGGGCCACTCCAGCAGCGAGCAGAGGAAGAGCACGCTCTCGTGGCGGGCCTCGAGCTCGCGCAGGCGGGCGGCCATGAAGGCGGCGCGCTCGCGGGCCTGGCTCGTGGGCGGCGGCGGGAGCGAGGGCAGGATCGCGGCCGCGAAGAGGTTGACCGGCACGCCGCGCTTGAGCGCGTAGGCGTCGGGGTAGAGGCCGGGGAGGCTCTGGAACTCGCGCAGCTCGAGGTCGACGAAGGCGCGCGGGATCCGCTCCTGGCGAGCCGTGCGCAGGGCCGAGATCACGGGCTGGCAGGGCTCGACCGGCACGAAGCTCAGCGCGTCCTCGCGCTCGGCGCCCTCGCCGTCGCTGAGGCTGAACTCGAGCTCGCGCGGCTCCTCGACGAACACGGCGTGGGCCGTGGGCAGGAGCTCGATCGCGGCCTCGACCTCCTCCTGGAAGGAGGCCGGCAGGGCGACGGCCACGCAGCCCCAGCGGCGCTCGAGGACGGCGGCGCTCGCCATGGCGGCGTGGTCGGCGCTGCCGTGGACGACGGGGAAGAAGCGGACCCCGCCGCGGTCGAGGACGAGGTCCGGCGCGTGCTGTGGCTCAGAAGAGGTCGTCGCGCTCCCCCAGGTGCTCGTCGTCGTCGTCCGCGTCGGGGTGCAGCGGGTCCTCGGCGGCGAAGAAGAAGTCGCCCAGGCCCATCGGCAAGGCGTTCCCGCCGATCGCGCGCCGCTTCTGCTTGGCCATGCGCTCGAGGTCCTCGGCCTCGGGGCCGAGGACCTTCTCGAGCGACTCGGCCCAGGCGGCCTCGTGGCTGAGGGGGTGCTCGGGGTCCTGGCGGGCGCGCTTGAGCGCGTAGCGGACCAGCTGGATCCCGTCGCGGGGGGAGAAGTCGAGCTTGAGCGCGTGGGACTGCTGGAGGAAGTCGACCGTCAGCGCGAGCAGGTCGTCGGGCGCGAAGGGCAGGTGGTAGCGGAGGATCTGCAGCTCGTCCTGCTTGTCGGGGAAGCCGAGCGCCAGCTTGGGCTGGAGGCGGCTGAGGATGTAGTCGGGCACCTCGTAGGTCGACTCGTCCTCGTTCATCGTGACCGCGCAGCGGAAGCCCTCGTGGGCGTGGATCACGGTCCCGGTCACGATCGACTCGACGTAGCGGCGGTGATCGAGGAGCGGGGCCAGGCTGGCCCAGGACTTCTCGTTCATGCGGTTGCCCTCGTCGAGCACGCACACCCCGCCGGTGAGCATCGCGCTGACGAGCGGCGAGGCGTGGTAGGCGATCTTGCCGGCCTCGCTCAGGACCGGCGTCACGAGCAGGTCCTCGGGGCGGGTGTCCGCCGTGCACTGGTAGATATAGAGCGCCTGCCCGCGGACCTGGGCGGCGGCCATGGCGAGGGTCGTCTTGCCCATGCCCGGGGGGCCCGTGATCCGGGGCGCCAGGGGCAGGTCGCGCTCGTCGACGGTCAGCCAGCAGGCGAGGAGCTGCTTGAGCGCCTCCCCCTGGCCGATCCACTCCTGCGCTGAGGCGTCGGCCTCGCTGAGGCGGAGGGTCACTCCGCCGACCTTTCGCGTCTCGCTGCTCATAGGCGCGAGGTTAACGCGGGAGCGCGGTCCTGCGGGGGTCTGGGGCGAGCGGGTCGCGGGGCTCCTGGCGAATCCTTGTCCGAGCGTGAGAGTCCGGCGAGAGTCGAGGCGTGAAGGTCGACGTGTTGGGGGTCTCGTCGAAGTCGTCCTCTACATGGTGGCTCGCGCGGAAGGTGCGGCGCAGCCAGGTCTGGGCGCGCGTCTCGCTCCGCGTCGTCTTCGGCCAACCACACTGAGTGCAAGGGCGCTGGGAGAGCTCGGCGTTGCAGTTGGGGCAGTGCTTCATGGTGGGGGAAGCGCAAGCGGGAGGCCGTCGCAAGTCGTGCTGCGTCGTGTCCTCGGGCGTCAGGCCCTCGTCGTTCTCGAACGTGTAACGACGACTACTGCGGCTTGGGTGGCGCGGCGGCGCCGGCCAGGATCCCGCCGTCGAGGTTGAACTCGGCGCCGGTCGTGTAGGCCGACTCGTCGCTGGCCAGGTAGACGGCCAGCGCCGCGACCTCCTCGACGGTCCCGAAGCGATTGAGCGGCGCGCTGGCGGCGATCGCGGCCATGTTCTGCTCGCGCTCGGGGCCCTGGCCGAGCATCGCGTCCCACATCGGCGTCAGGATCGCGGCCGGCTGGATCGAGTTGCAGCGGATCGCGAGCCCCTCCTCGGCGCAGTAGAGCGCGACCGACTTGGTGTGGTTGCGGACCGCGGCCTTGCTCGCCGCGTAGGCCGCCGCGCGCGGGATCCCGACCACGCCCGAGCGCGAGGAGAGGTTGAGGATCGAGCCGCGGCCCTGGGGGCGCATGGCGCGGATCGCGTGCTTGCAGCCGAGGAAGGTGCCCTCGAGGTTGGTCGCGAGCACCGCCCGCCAGGCCTCGAGCGAGGCGTGCTCGGGGTCGTGGGCCGCGGGGAACTCGGCGAAGCCCGTGATCCCGGCGTTGTTGACCAGCACGTCGAGTTGGCCCTCGCGCGCGAGGAGCTCGGCCAGGGCCTGCTCCCAGGCGGGCTCCTGGCGCACGTCCAGCTCGACGAAGCGGGCCCGCTCGCCGAGCTCCTGCGCCAGCGCTTGGCCTCGCTCGAGCTGGATGTCGCTCAGAACGACCCGCGCGCCCTCGGCCACGAAGGCCCGCGCGATCCCGGCTCCGATCCCCTGGGCGGCGCCGGTGACGAGCGCGACCTTGCCGGCCAGTCGGCCGGTCGACCGGCCCAGGGACTCAGCCACGGACGGCCTGCTCGAGGATCACGGCCGTCTCGCGCGCGGCGCGGTCCCAGGTGAAGTACTCGAGCACCCGCTTGCGTCCGGCCGCGGCCATCTTGTGGCGCAGGGCGTCGTCCCCGAGCAGGGTCTCGATCGCCCGGTAGATCTCCTCGCTGTCCTCGGAGCTGGCCAGGATCCCCGTCTCGCCGTCGACGACGGCCTCGGGCACGCCGCCCTCCTTGCCGCCCACGACCGCCGTCCCGCACAGGTTGGCCTCGGCGTAGACCAGCCCGAAGGTCTCGTAGCTGTCGTCGCCCTCGCGCGTGCGCGAGACGGTCACGAACAGGTCGGCGGCCTTGTAGTAGGCCCCGACCTCGAGGGGCGCGACCTGGGGGCCCCAGATCACGCGCTCGGCCACGCCCAGCTCGCTCGCCAGGTCGCGCAGGTTCTGCTCTTCCTTGCCGCCGCCGACCATGAAGTAGTAGAGGTCGTCGAAGGTCTCGAGCAGGCGGGGGAAGAGGCGCAGGATCGCGTCGAAGTTCTTGCGGGGCGCGTAGCGGCCCAGGAGCAGCAGGACCCGCTTGCCCTCCAGCCTGAAGGCGTCGCGAACCTCGGCCACCTTGTCGGGGGTCGCGAGCGTGTCGATCCGCGGGTCGATCCCGTAGTGGACGACGTCGCTCGGGCGCCCGATCGCGTCGTCGACCAGGGGGCCGACCTTGTTGGCCAGCCACTGGGTGCAGCAGATCACGCGCTTCATGTGGGGGATCCCCCACTTGCGCCGCCGGTAGGCGATCGCCTGCTCGTCGACGAAGTCGGCGTCGTTGATCCCGTGGATCCCGAGCACGAGCGGGATCCCCTTGGCCGCCAGGCGCGAGTAGAGGTCGCCGAAGCCGACCACGCCGTAGGCGAAGAACACGACCTGGATCCCCAGCTCCTCGACCAGGCCCAGCACGTCGTTCTGGGCCCGGCGCAGGCGGAGGGGCTTGAGCCAGCCGCGCTTGGTGTCGACCGACTGCACGTTGAGCTCGAGCTCTTCGAACTCGGCTGGGTCGCGGTCGCGGATCACGACCGTGACCTCGTGGCCCAGCCGGCCGAGACCGCGGGCGATCTCGGCGGCGTGGACCGAGGTCCCGCCGATGTCGGGCGGGAGCTGGCTGGTGATGACCAGGATCTTCAGCGGGTCGGTGGCGCTCATGGGGCGGAGTCTATCGCGGACCCCGCCCCTCGCCGCCCCCGCTAGGAGATCCCGCTAGGAGATCCCGCTAGGAGATCGAGGCCAGCGCCGCGTCGTAGTCGGGCTCGTCAGCGATCTCGCCCACCAGCTGGGCGTGCTTGACCGTGCCTTCGCCGTCCAGCACGACGACCGCGCGCGCGGCGAGGCCCTGGAGCGGGCCGTCCACCAGCTCGACGCCATAGTCCTTCAGGAAGGAGCTGCGAAAGGCGGAGCCGTTGGTCACGCCCTCGATCCCCTCGGCGGCGCAGAAGCGCTTCTGGGCGAAGGGCAGGTCGCGCGACACGTTGAGGACCTTGGTCCCCTCGAGCGAGGCGGCCTTCTGATTGAAGGTCCGCACCGAGAGCGCGCAGGTCGGGGTGTCGACGCTGGGGAAGATGTTCAGCACCAGGTTGTTGCCGGCGAAGTCGGCCAGCTTGACGGGGCCGAGGTCGGCGCCGACGAGCTCGAAGGCGGGGGCCTTGGCGCCGACGGTCGGCAGAACGCCGTTGGTGTGGCAGTTGTTGCCCTTGAGGGTGACTCGGCTCATGGGTTCCTCCAGTGGTTGGGCGCGGAGTCTACCGGAGGTTGCCCTCGCGTGGACGAGTCGGAGCCTAGCTCTTGACCCGGGTGGGCGAGGGAGCGCGGGCGAGCTTCTGGGCGCGCTCGTCCAGCTCGCCGGGGTTGCGCAGGTCGCGGCTGCTGGTCGGGCCGCGCCGGCGGACCGCGATCAGCTCGGCGGCGATCGAGACCGCGATCTCGTCCACGGTCACCGAGCCAATGTCGAGCCCGATCGGGGAGCGGATCCCCTCGAGCTGGGCGGGGTCGAAGCCCTTCTCGGCGGCCCGCTGGACGATCGTGTGGATCTTCTTGCGGCTGCCGACCAGGCCCACGTAGCGGGGGCTGTCTTGGGCGAGCGCCCACTCCAGGCACTCCTGGTCGTAGCGGTGCCCGCGGGTCACGACCGCGAAGAAGGCGTGCGCGGCGGCCTTGGTCTGGCTGAGCAGCTCTTCGAACTCGCCCAGGAGCAGCTCGCAGCCGGGGTAGCGCTCGGCGTTCAGGAACTGGGCCCGGTCGTCCATGACCGTGACCTCGAAGTCGAGCTTCTGCGCCAGCGGGGCCAGGGCGTGCGCGATATGGCCGGAGCCGCAGATATAGAGCTTGGTCGTCACGATCGGCTCCAGGAAGACCTCGACTCGGCCCCCGCAGATCAGGCCCTGCTCGGGGTCGTCGTCCTCGGTCAGGTCCAGGACGAAGGTGGTGGGCTTCTCGGAGGCGATCACCCGCTCGAGCTCGGCGTAGACCTGCCCGTCGACGCAGCCCCCGCCGACGGTGCCCCAGGTGCGCCCGTCGCGGGCGATCAGCATCTTGGCGCCCAGGGCGCCGGGGCTGCTGCCCCGGATCGCGGTCACCGTCGCCAGCACGCCGGGCACGCCGTCTCGGCGCAGCTCGGCGATCCCCTCGTAGACCTCTGCGTTTCGCACGCGGCGATCTTAGCGCGGGGGCGAGGCCGCGCGGCGCCTCAGGTCAAGCGCGCGGGGGCCAGGTCAGGGGCGGCTCGAGCGCGAAGGGGACCTCGCCCTCGGCCAGGAGCACCTCGTAGGCCTCGTAGCCCTCGTCGTGCAGCCAGTCCTCGAGCGCCCCCTCCTCGCCGAAGCGGCGCTCGGCGCCGCGGGCGTCGACCAGCACCGGGCCGCTCTGGCGGATCCAGCGGGCCTCGGGCAGCGCGTCCTCCTCGAGCCACCACAGGGAGCTCCAGCAGGCCTCGGCGGGCTGGAGCTCGTGCCACTCGACGAGCAGCTCGGGTCCCTCCGGCAGGCCGTGGCGGGTCGCGCCCTCGTCGCCCGCGATCCGCGGCAGGACGTCGCCCGAGAGCCCGTAGACCGCGTCGCGCAGCTTGCCGGCCATGAGCAGACGCAGCCCCAGGCGGCGCGGCTCGCGCCAGGCGCGTCCCAGGGGCGTGCCAAAATCAATTCACTTCTTCGCCGCGCGCGCCCGGGT
>CALDQK010000764.1 GCA_937911525.1 uncultured bacterium | reverse complement strand
CGTCTTCTTCTTGGTCTGCCGCTTGGTGCTCGTCTTGCGCGTCGCCATGGGTGTCCCCTCCTTCAAGGACTCTTCGGCGCGCGGCCCTCCCTACCTGTAGGGACGTCTGGCAAGCAATTACGACGGGCTGCAACATCGGCCCCCACACGCACGTCCTAAGCGTAAGTCAGCCCAGGTTTTGCCTCTGGGAACACGTTGACCCTGAGCGGAGGGCCCTGGTAGTATCCCGGCCCTTCGGGAGCCCTCGCGGTCCCACGAGGGTCGAGAAGAGAGAAGAGGACGCGTGACGACCGACGCCGAGCTGGGACAGCTCCTCGTTGGCCAAGGTCTGATGACCGAGGCGCAGCTGAAGACCGCGCTCGACTTCCAGCAAAGCCTGGGGGGCGACCTGCGCAACATCGTGGTCAAGCTGGGTTACGTGAAGGACAGCGTCCTGGCCGGGCTGGTCGCCGCCGAGGAGAACGTCGAGGCCAGCGTCGAGATCACCCCCGACGTGATCGACTTCGAGATGTGCCGCGCCGTCAGCAAGGACATCCTCGACCGCTACGAGGTGATCCCGCTCCGCTCGCCGGACCACTCCTCGCTCCTGCTCGCCATGGCCGACCCCAACGACCTGCGCGCGATCGAGGACATCCAGTTCCGCGTCAACCGCAGCGTCGAGCCGGCGATCACCACCAAGCAAGCCCTCCGGCGCGCGCTCAACAACCTCTCCGAGTGGATGCGCCAGGCCGACGCCCGCGCGGGGGGCAAGCTCCCCGCCGATAAACTCAAGCAGATCAAGACCACCCCCGTCGACAAGCTGCTGCGCGCCTACCTCGTGCTGCAGATCGAGAAGGGTGAGCTCTCGGCCGAAGAACTCCTCGCGCGCGCGAGCAAACTGTAAGGGAGCGGACCCTTGGAAGCCGTTGCGAAGAAGGACCTGGTCCAGACCCTCAACTCGAAGCTAGGTGTGCCCCTCGGTCAGGGGGACCGCCTCGTCGACGCCCTCGTCGACGCCGTCAAGGACGAGCTCCTGCGCGGCAAGCAGGTCGTCCTCAAGGACTTCGCGGCGATCAAGATCGTCGAGAAGAAGGCCCAGATCGTCAAGGACCCCGAGACGGGCCACCAGTACATCTCGCCCGCCGAGAACGTCGTCAGCTTCGTGCCGATCGACTCCTTCCAGCGCGCGATCGAGGGCGCCAAGCTCAGCAGCATCCTGCTGGCGGTGCCCGAGAACGACCCCTTCGCGCGGGTGATCGAGTTCCACTTCAGCCGGGTCGGCTGGACGGTGCACATCGTCAACGACCACCCCTCGGCCGAGAAGCTGCTCAGCAAGTCGGGCGCTTACCTGACGATCGTCGACCACGCGCTGCCCGGCAGCCGGGAGCTGATCCAGGCGCTCAAGGGCAGCCGCAGCACCTCCATGGTCCCGCTGATCGCGCTCTACCCGGGCGACAAGGACCCCGAGAAGTGCGCCGACTTCATGGTGCTCGGTGACGAGCACCTCGTGGAGCCCTTCGAGGTCTACACCCTCCTGATGCTGGCCGAGAGCGAGCTGGCCCGCAGCAGCGAGGAAGAGATCATCTTCGACCAGCAGGTCAACTTCCAGTTCGGCACCAACGAGGAGAACCTCGAGAAGGCCAACGAGCTGGGCAACGGGCTCTTCAAGGGCTCGGGCCTGAGCGAAGAGGACCAGGTCGCGCTCTCGGCCGCCTTCCGCGAGGCGGTCGGCAACGCCGCTCAGCACGGCAACCGGGACAACCCCGAGAAGCTGATCAAGGTGCTCTACCTGCTCGACAAGGAGAAGATCACCGTCGTCGTCCAGGACGAGGGCACCGGCTTCGACCACGAGAGCTACACCGTGCGCGCCGAGACCAAGACCGCCGAGGACGCCGCGCGCGAGCGTCACGAGCAGGGCAAGGTCGGCGGCCTCGGGATCAAGCTCATGATGCGCTGCGCGGATCGGCTCGAGTACAACGACGTGGGCAACATGATCACGCTCACCAAGTACCTCAAGGCCGAGAAGAGCAACCTCGAGAGCTCGACCGTCAGCGGCACGACGCTCTAAGCGACGCCGATCAGGCGCGCGTGGCAGAGGCGCTCGAGCTTGGGTCGCCTGGGTGGCTGGAGCGCCTGCTCGAGCTCTACTTCGAGCATCACGACGAGCAGAGGCTCCGGGACGACCTGGCCGTGGTGCGCGCCGAGGCCGCGCCCGAGGAGTCCCTCGAGGCGCTCGCCGAGCGCCTCGCGCACCACCGCCTGGCGCACCTCCACCTGCTGCAGGGGCGCGAGCTGGTGCCCGCGGAGCTCGAGGCGGCCCTCGAGCCCGAGGGCCTGAGCGAGGACGACCTGACCACGGTCGGCCTGCTGGCGACCCAGTGGGACCTGCTCCAGTCGATCTCGCTCGTCTACGAGAACGAGGGCGGCCCCCTCGAGCGCGCGCTCGAGATCCTGACCGTGATGGCCCTCGGCCTGCGCGCCGCCAAGCTGGCGCGCAAGCTGCACGCGGCCCACCTCGACGTGGCCGCCGGCAAGAAGGTGAACTTCGCCAAGCTCGCGGGCAAGGTCGAGAAGAAGCTGGCGCCCAAGGGCCAGCTCCCAGGCGGCCAGGCCCTGCGGGTCGGGCTCGGGCTGGCCTACCTCGAGGCGCGCGCGCTGGCCCAGATCGCGGCCACCTACTACGAGCGCGCCGTGGTCGAGGAGGAGGGCCTGGCGCTGCTCTACGGCCTGGGCCGCTCGCGCAAGGTGCAGCTGGTCGAGGTGCTCTTGGCTCTCGCTTGGGCCGACGGCACGATCGCGCTGCCCGAGCGGCGCCTGATCGAGCAGCAGATCGCCCTGGCGGCCCTGCCCAAGGCCGAGTCCCGCGCGCTGCTCGCCAAGCTCGACCAGCCCGTCGAGCGCCCCCAGCTCGAGCCGACCGACCCCGCCACACGGCGCTTCTTCCTCGAGCAGGCGGCCCTGATCTCGCTGGTGGACGACGAGCAGGACCCCAGCGAGCGCCAGCTCCTGCGCGAGATCGCCCAGGCCCTCGGCGGCTCGCCCGAGGAGCTGGACCAGGTCCTGATCGAGGTCATGGCCTTCTACGCGCACCACCGCGACTGCCTGCACGCCTTCGGCCCCGTCTCCGGCGAGCGGCTGGAGGCGCTCAAGAACTCGCTCACGGCCCGCGCCCAAAAGGCCGTCCGGCTCAACCTCGACCGGGTGCTGCAGGAGATCCGCGAGACGGGCGAGCTGGCGCTGCTCCTCGGCGCGGCCTCCGTGCGCGAGCTGACGCCCGAGGAGGGCGAGAAGGTCAAGGCCCAGCTCCTCGACGTGTGCAAGACGATCCCGGCCCTGGGGATCTTCCTCCTGCCTGGGGGCGGGCTCCTGCTGCCAGTCCTGATGAAGGCGCTGCCCTTCAACATCCTCCCCAGCGCCTTCAGCGAGCCGCCCCTCAGCGACCCCCTCAACGAGGCGCCGCCCTCGTGAGCGAGGACCCGGTCGAGTCGGGCTGCTTGAACTGCGCGGGCGCCGGCGCCTTCCTGACCGTCGGCGTGCTGGTGCTCTGGGCGTGCGAGGTGGCGGAGCACCTGCTCGGTCTCTCCAAGGGGACCGTCCAGACGCCGGGAGCCTTCGTGGCCTTCGTGGTCGCGGTCATGGCGGCTGTGAAGGTCGAGCGCTGGGTCAACAGCTCCCAGGCGCGGCGCGAGGCCAGCGCCGATCCGCGCCAGCGCATGCGAGACGCGGCCCGGCTGCGCGGGCTGGTCCTCGACGAGGACCTGATCGACCGCCTCCTCGGCGAGCTGCCGAACAACCGCGCCCGCTACCGCGCCCTCGACCGCGTCCGGCGCGCGCTCCGCGGCCAGCGCGGGACGCCCGCCGACGTGCGCGCGCACCTCCAGACCTCCGGGCGCTCTCCCACCCGCGCTCCTGGCTCCTCCTCCTCGACCTCGCAGGGCCGCACCACCTCGAGCCGGGTCCAGACCACGGGCAAGCAGGTCGTGCCCGTCAGCGCCCAGCAGCGCTGCCCCTACTGCCGCGAAGGGCTCCAGATCGCGGCCGTGATCAGCTGCGGCGCCTGCCGGACCGTGCTCCACAAGGAGTGCCTGGAGGAGCTCGGGGGCTGCCCGACCCAGGGCTGCCGCAACAACCCCCGCGAGCGCAGGCCACGAGCTTGAAGCCTTTGGGGCCAGCCTCGAGCTCTCGGGAACTCGACTTGGGCGCCGGGCGTATATCCCTCGTGCGCCGCGCTCGCTTCGCGATCCTCGCTCTCCTCCTCCTGCTGGGTGGGTCCTTGGCCTGCCTGCTCCTCCTCGACGAGGAGGGCCCCGCGCCCGAGGAAGAGCTGCCCCGCGCTGGCGTCGAGCTCGCGGGACCAGCGCGAGCCGGGGTCGCCGCCGAGGCGGCGACGAAGCGCGCCGCAGAGAGTAGCGCCGCGAGCTCCGCTGCTTCCTCCAGCACCCCGATGGCGCCGCGAGCGCTCGTCCCTTCGCCGAGCGCGCCCTCCGGCCCCACGCCCCCAGGCGCGCAAGAGGAGTCCGAGTTCGTGGGCGAGGTCCAGCTCTCGATCTACGCCGGCGAGCAGCTCTTCCTCGAGCCCGCTGACGTCCAGCTCGAGGCCACGTTCGGCGGTCAGCCCTGCCGCGTCGAGCTCGCCCAGGCCCCCGAGCGCGCGCTCCAGGCCCACCTCGAGGTCCGCTGGAGCGGCGCAGCCCGCAGCCCTCGCCTCGTGGTCCGCGCCTGGCTGCGCCAGGACCCGCGCAGGCGCGACGTGTTCGTGACCTCCCTCGTCGAGAACCATCGGATCGACTCGCTGCTCGACCTCCAGCTGCGCCACGAGCTGACGGTTCGCTGCGACCGTCCGCTCACGGAGGGCGAGGTCCAGGCCCACCTGCTCGACCATCGCGGCGAGAGCCGCCGCAGCTGGGACGTCGAGCTGGGCGAGGGCGGCCCCAGCTCGGTCGCGACCTTCTCCGGCCTCCCCCCTGGTGACTACCGCCTGCTCGCCCTCGGCCAGGGCAGCGAGGGTGGCCGCCGCGTCGGCCAGGGGCGGGTGCGCCTCGCCAAGGGCCGCCCAGGCCTGGTCGACCTGAGCCTCGAGGCCAGCGCCGTGCTCGAGGTCCAGGTCCTCGGACCCAAGGGCCAGCCGGTCGGCGCGAACCTGCGCATCGACGGCGAGCCCTTCTTGAGCGAGCGCGACCCCGAGCGCTGGGCCGAGCGGACCTTCGCCGAAGAGGACGAGTACGAGCGCCGGCCGGCCCCGCTCCAGGAGTCGCGCTACCTCCCCCCCGGCGAGACCCAGCGCTACACCCTCCCGCCGGGGCGCTGGGACCTGCGGGCCGCCAGCGCGAACCCCGCCTGGGCCGGGGCCGCGGCCGCGGTCGAGCTCGCCCCCGGCCAGAAGCAGCGCCTCCTGCTCCGGCTGCAGCAGGAAGTCCCGACCCCGGTCCGCCTCAGCGAAGACCTCAGCGTCAGCAGCGAGCTGCAGCTCGACGCCCCAGCAGGAGCGTCCCTCGTCTACCGCTCCGCGCGCGAGCTCCTCGTGCGCGGCCTGCCCCCGGGCGCCCCAGCGCGCCTGCTGATCCTGCGCCGCGCCGAGGACCGAGTCACCCTCGGCCAGGCCGAGCTGCACGGCGGCCAGCCCGCGCAGCTGACCTTCGTGGCCCCGGCGCGCGCCGCGATCACCTTGTTCGAGCCGAGCGGGGAGCTCGCCGAGCGGCTGGAGGGGGTCGACCTGGTCCCGACGCGGCCGGCCCTCCCCGCGACCTTCCGGCTCAAGGCCACCCCCGACGACCTGCTCGGACACCCCAACGGGTGGGGCGGCCACGCCTGGGTCGAGGAGCAGCCCCGCGAGCTGGACGACCTGGCCGGGCGCGCCATGAGCGAGCCCGACGAGGCGGGGCGCTGGTGCGTCGAGCGCCTCTTCCCTGGCCGCTATCGAGTCGAGCTGATGGGCTGGCCCGACGCCGACTTCGAGGTCCAGCTCGCCGCCGGCCAGCTCTACGAGGTCCGCCGCCCCCTCCCGCCTGCCCGTGACTAGGAACGCCTAGACCGCACCCGACCTGTGATCGAAGGCCAGCCACTCGTCGCGCGGAAGCGTCCGGCCGCGGCGAGTAGAGAAGGAAAGCAAGAACAGAGGAAGGCCAGGAAGGCTGCGGCTGCCAGG
Organism: uncultured bacterium; assembly: GCA_937911525.1. Classification (GTDB taxonomy): domain Bacteria; phylum Planctomycetota; class J058; order J058; family J058; genus NORP233. The sequence continues at coordinate 10,685 of CALDQK010000764.1, read as the reverse complement.
CGAGCGAAAGCTGTCGCTCGCACAGCGCTGGCAGCGAGAGGCCTCTCTCGTGGAGCGGAGATCGCAGGCCCTGCCGATTTCCTGCCTTCCTCTGTTCCTGCTTTCCCTCGTAGCACGCCATGTCAAAGCGCCACCGGCGGCCCGCGCGCGCTCAGAACAAGCGCCCCAGCCGCTCTCTCAGCGAGCCGGGCGCCGCCAGCGCGCGGCCCAGGGCGACCCACTCGTGGACGGCGATCCAGAGCGGGTTGTGGCTGCCGAGGTCCTCGTGCAGGCCGAAGCGGATCGGCGCCTCGGGCTGCTCTGCGGCGAAGGTCCCGAACAGGCGATCCCACACGATCAGGACCCCGCCGAAGTTCTTGTCGACGTATTCGGGGTTGCTCCCGTGGTGGACGCGGTGGTGGGTCGGCGTGTTGAGGACCCACTCCAGCGGCCCGAGGGACTCGACCAGCTGGGTGTGCAGGAGCGACTGATAGAAGAGGCTCAGGGCCTGCATCGAGAGCACCATCAGCGGGTCGAAGCCGAGCAGGGGCAGCGGCAGCCAGAACACGAAGGCGAAGAAGGGCGTCCAGGTCTGGCGGAAGGCGACCGAGAGGTTGAAGTGCCGCGAGGAGTGGTGGTTGACGTGGCTGGCCCACAGCAGCCGACAGCGATGGCTGCTGCGGTGGAACACGTAGAAGCAGAGGTCGTCCAGCACGAAGAGCAGCGCCCACTCCCACCACAGGGCCAGCCCCACGTGCCAGCCGCCCACGCTCAGGCGCACCGGCGCCAGCTCGTAGGCCGCGCTGTAGGCCAGGAACACGACCCCTGCCCAGAGCGCGTTCAAGAGCACGTAGCCGAGCCACATGGCGCCGTTGGCCAGGGTGTCGGCCAGCCCGTAGAGGCCCGCCCGGCGCCGCCAGCCCCACAGCGCCTCCCCGCCGATCAGGAACCCCGAGCCCGTCAGCGCCGCCGCGTAGAGCAGCGCCACGGGAGAGCGCAGTGCGTCGCTGAGGGCCTCCACCTCAGCGGACCGCGGCGGCGACCTCGAGCAGCTGCGGGAAGGAGAGGTTCCCGACCAGGGTCAGCTGCGTGTCGCCGAGGGTCCAACTGACGACCGCGAAGGCCCCCATGAAGTTCAGGTAGCCCTCGGCCTCGCCGATCCGCACCCGCTTGCCGACCGGCATCGAGAGCGTGCCCGCGTAGTTGCGGTTCTGCGTCAGGCTGAGCCAGCTCGCCCCGCGCCGAGCCCGGGTGGCGAGCATCGGCAGGTCGTGGCGGCCGCGCACGCTCTTGTCGATCTCGAACCCGGCCGGCGCCTTCAGCGTGCGCAGGGTGAAGTTCATGGCCGGCCGCGCGGCCTCGAGCGAGACCGCCTCGTCGCGCCAGTCCCACTCGAAGACCACCGCGTTGGGCGGGAAGGAGAAGGCGAAGGCGTCCTGCTCGACCTGGGTCGGCAGCTCGAGGGAGCGGAACTCCATCGCGTACCACAGCTCCTTTTCCCCGTCGCGATAGAAGTCCATCCGCAGGGGGAAGGAGTGGTCGCTGTGCATCCAGGAGTGGTGCACGTAGCGGAAGGGCGCGCTCGCCTTGGGGATCACCTTCCAGCGCGCCGCGCTCTGGCCCGCGACCTTGGTCTCGCCGACGAGGTGGAAGGCGTAGTGCTCGAGGTTGTGCTTGGTCTCGGCCTCGAGGTGAGCCCGGATCGCCTCGTCCTTGGGCGCGGACAAGCCCGCGACGCGCACCCCGAACAGCTCTCGGGGCCACCAGAGCGTGAGCGTGCCCCCGTCGTAGAGGTAGAGGTCGCCCTTGCGCTCGGCGGGGGCCGTGACCTCGACCCGGACCTTCCAGGGCTTCTGGTAGAGGACCTGCTTCTTCAGCTCGGCCTGGGGGTCGGCCAGCAGCCCCTTCTCGACCAGCTCACCGCGGTAGCTCTTCAGGGCGAGCAGGTCTTCGCTGATCCGGTGGCTGATCGCCTGCGCCCAGAGCGCGGTGCAGGCGCTGAGCGAGAGCGAAGCGACGACGAGCAGCCAGAGCAAGCGGCGCATGGGGCCTCCTTCTCGAAGGGCCCAGGATAGGCAGGGGAGGGCGCCGAGGTCCACGCTCGATCCGGCATACTCGCGGCATGGAAGAGCTGCGCGACCGCGACCGCCTCGAGGCCCTCCTCCGCCGCGAGGAGGTGTGGGCTGGCTACGCCCTGGGTGACCTCGACGACGCCCAGTTCGCGCGCACGCGCTGGTTCTACGAGGCCGAGGCCCTCGCCCTGCGCTACGAATTCGGCGGCCACGTCACGGTCCTGACCTTCGGCGCGGCTGCAGCCATTGGGGCCGTGTTGGCCCAGCTCCCGCTGCCCGAGCGCTTCCACCTCCACCTCCCCCACTACCACCGCGCGGCCCTGCGACCCCTCGTCGAGGGAGCGCTGGGCGCCTACCTCCGCCTGGCGGTCGCCCCGACCGAGCTGGCGCTCCCCGAGGCGCCCGCCGGAATCCAAGCCCGCCTGCTCGAGGCGAGCGACGTCCCCGCCGCCGAGGCCCTCTACGCCGCGCACTACCCCGGCAACTGGTTCGACGCCCAGCGCGTGGCCGAGGGCTGCTACCTCGGCCTCTGGCAGGGCGAGGAGCTCGTGGCCGCGGGCGGGACGCACGTCGTCTCGAGCCAGTATCGGATCGCGGCGCTGGGCGACATCGTGGCGGCCCCCGCCCAGCGCGGGCGCGGGCTGGGGAGCTTCCTCACGGCCGAGCTCTGCCGGCGCCTCTTCGCCGAGCGCGGGGTCGAGCGGGTCGTGCTCAACGTCAAGGAGGACAACCCCGCCGCCCAGCGCGCCTACGCCAAGGTCGGCTTCGCCCACCCCGTCCCGCACGACGAGGGCTTCGACCTGCGGCGTATCCCTGGCGGCGACTCGGCCGCTCGCTAACCTCTGCGGGTGGAGAACGCCGCGCACACGCTCTGTGGGCTCGCCCTCGCCCGGGCAGGAGGCGACCGCCTCTCGGCCTTGGCCGCGCCGACCCTGGTCGTCGCCGCCAACCTCCCCGACTGCGACGTGGTCGGCGCGATCTGGGGCGGCCAGCCCTGGTATCTGTGCCACCACCGCGGCCTGACCCACGCCCTGATCGGCCTGTTCACCCTCTCGCTCCTGCTGGCCGGCGCTGTGCGAATCCTGGGCGAGCCGCTCCGCCGCTGGCTCGGCGACGAGCGCCCGCTCAGCTTCCGCGGCCTGTGGGCTGCGGCCGGGATCGGCCTGCTCAGCCACCTGGCCCTCGACTCGCTCAACGTCTACGGCGTGCGCCCCTTCCTCCCCTTCTCCGAGCGCTGGTACTACGGCGACATCGCGTTCATCGTCGACCCCTGGATGTGGCTCGGCCTGGGCCTGGGCGCCTGCCTCGGCGCCCCGCGCCCGGCCCCGCTGGCCCGCGACCCGCAGCCAGACCCCCAGAGCGAGGCCGAGCTCGACGCGGCCCTGGTCGCGGCCCGCGCCGCGCCGCCGCCCCCACGCGCGGCCGCCTGGTGGACGCTCGGGAACTTGTTCTGGTGGCTGGCGACCCTGGGCGCCCTCGGGCTGCTCTTCAGCACCGAGCGCGCCCCGCGCGCCGTGGCCTGGATCTGGTGCGCCGGCATGCTGAGCGTGCTGGCGGTCCGAAGCCTGGGCCTCGTCCCCAACGAGCGCCGCCGCTGGGCGGCCTGGGCCGGCCTGGCCCTCACGGCCCTCTACTTGAGCGGGCTGGCGACCTGCCAGCGCCGCGCCGACGCGGCGGCTCGAGCCGCCGTGGCGGCGATCGACCCGGACCCCGTCACCCGCTCCTCGACCAACCCCCTCCCAGCCGTGCCCTGGCGCTTCAGCGCCGTGGTCGCGACCGAGCGCTTCGCCTACCGCGTGCCCGTCGACCTGCTCGCCGGCGCCCCCGAGCCCGCGGGCGACCCCCTCCCGCGCCGCCTGGACCACCCCGACCTGCCCCGCGCCGCGGGCACGGCCCAGCACACCGCCTGGCGCTGCTTCGCGCGGATCCCCTTCGTGGCGCGCCAGGGCGACGAGCTGATCCTGGGCGACGCGCGCTTCATGCCTCGCGCCGTCCGCGGCTGGTGCAACCTGGCCGTGCAGCTCGACGAACGCTAGGTGGAGAGCTTCGGCCCCTACCAGGTCGTGCGCCGCCTCGGTCAGGGAGGCATGGGCGAGGTCTACGCGGTGCGCCACCCCGAGGTGCCCCGCGAGCTGGCGCTCAAGACGATCTTGCACCCCGAGGGTGAAGACCTCGAGCGCTTCGTACGCGAAGCCCGCTTGCTCGCGCAGATCCGCCACCCGGGGGTGGTCCGGGTGCACACCCTCGACCGTGACCCGCGCAGCGGGAGGCTCTACCTCGTCACGGACCTCGTCCAAGGTCGGGACCTGAACGCAGTGCTCAAGGAGGGGCTCGATTGGCGCGAGGCCGCCCGCATCGCGAGCGAGCTGGCCGACGCCGTCGCGGCGGTCCACGCCCAAGGGATCGTGCATCGTGACCTCAAGCCCGCCAACGCGCTCCTCCAGCCGGACGGACGCGTCGTCCTGCTGGACTTCGGCCTCGCGCGTGACCTGGACGCCGCGACCTTGACTCGCACCGGGGCCGTCCTGGGGACGCCCTCCTACATGGCGCCCGAGCAAGCCCAGGGAGCAGGTCAAGCCCAGGTCGGTCCGGCCGCCGACATCTATGGCCTCGGCGCGATCCTCTACGCGCTCGTCGCGCGACGCCCCCCCTTCGCGGGCGCCCTCCTGCAGGTCATCGCCGCCGTCGCCAGCCGTCCTCCCGACCCGGAGCCCTTGAGAGCCGCGGGGGCTCCCGAGCCGCTGGTCGAGCTGATCATGACCACCCTCGCCAAACACCCGGCCGAGCGCCCCCCCGACGCGGCAACCTTCGGGCGGAGCCTCCGCGCGCTGCGTGAGACCGCGCCTGGCTCTCGAGGAAGCGGCAAGGCGCTGCTCCTCGCCGCCGTCCTGACCCTGACGCCCGCGGCCCTGTGGCTAGGGACCCGTCCGACTCGGCCTCTGCCCTCGGCGGAGCCTTCCCGAGCGACGAGCCAGCCTCCCCGGACAGCGAACGCCTCGCCCACGCCGGCGAGCTTCGCGGACCTCTTGGCGCGAGCGGAGCGGTTCGCGCGACCCAGCCCCGCCCGCGCGGCGCTCTACCTGTCGTGCCGCGACCGGCTCCGCGCGGCGCTGCGGCGGGACCCTCGCTCCCGGCCAGCCAGCGCCCTGGCGCGCGCCTTCGCTGACGCGCCCCTGCAGCGCTTCGCCGCCCCCTCCGAGCGCTTCCAAGCGAAGGTCTATCCCTGGGGAGCAGGCTTCCTCGTCCACTACGCTGGCAAGCACTCGCCCGGCGTCGCCTGGCTGGAGCCGGGCAGCGCGGCCGAGCTGACGCCGACGCGCCTCGAGCCGCCCGCCGCGCGGCTCGCTCCGGCCCCGTCCAGGGGGCTCCTCGCCTGGATCGACGTCCAGGAGGGACCCGTCTTCGCCCGCTGGGGACGAGGTTCCGCTGCCCTCGAGCCCCTGAGCGACTGGCCTCGCGGGGAGCCCGGTCGCCTGTCCCTGGCCTGGTCGCCGAAGAGCGAGCGCCTGGCGATCGCCACGAACGAGGCCTGGTGGCTGACCTCACGCGCGCGCGCGGGCGCTCCCACCAGCCCGCCGCTGCCCGAGTTGAGGCACCCGCCTGAAGAGGTCCGCGGGCTGTGCTTCGCGAGCGAGGACCGACTCGTCGCGACCTACATCGACGCCTCGGTCATCGACCGGCTCGTGGTGTTCGAGGGCCTCGCCGCGGGCGCAGGCCAGGTCCAGGCTCGCTATCCGCCGAAGAGCGTCGAGGTGGGGAACGCCCTGATCCGCCTCGACGACGAGCACGTCCTCCTGGGGGGCGGGCGCAGCGGGCAACTCCACCGGATCCGCCTCAGCGACTTCCAGGACACCCGCTATGGCGACACGTGGGCCGCGACCCAAGCGCGCTGGCTCAACGGCCTGGCCCTCAGCCAGAGCGGCGGGGTGCTGACCCTCGACTACAAGGGCCGCCTCTCGCTCTGGAACCTCGACCGCGTCGAGGGGGCGGTGACCTGGCGCGACCTGACCTTCGCGGCCACGCAAGAGGCCCGCGCCCTGTGCGCAGCCCAGGGGACGCTCGCGATCGGCTATCAGGACGGAACGGTCGAGCTCTACGCGGACCTCCCCCTCCACTGGCCCTGATTCCCCGAGCCATGGGAATCAAGCGCGCGCATTGGAAGGGTCGCTCCCGTTGTGGCCCAGCAGCTCCGGCCTTAACCTCACGGCCCGCGCCAGGCCGCTGCTGAGGCGCGAATTGGAGGTGCCGTGAGCGACGACGACATCAAGGAGCCCTCGAGCTCGCCCCCGCTGGGTGGCGGAGGCTCGAGCGGAGGCAAGCCAGCCTGGCTGGCGGCGGTCGTGGTGTTGGCCGCCCTGGCGATCCCCGCCTACGGGATCTTCTACTGGTTCTTCTGCCGGATCGAGGTCCCGCCGCAGCACATCGCGGTGCTGCTCAAGAAGACCGGCGAGGACCTGCCCCCTGGGCACGTCCTCGCGCGCACTCCCGAGCAGAAGGGGATCCAGCTGCGGGTGCTCCTCCCGGGGCGTCACTTCCGCAACCCCTTGTTCTGGGATCACCAGATCCGCCCCTACCAGTCGATCCCGACCGGACAGGTCGGCGTCAAGGTTCGCCTCTACGGGGACAACCCCGAGGACCTCAGCCAGCGCCTGCTCGTGCCCACCGACGACGCCACCCCCATGAAGGGGATCGTCAAGGAGGTGCTCAAGCCGGGTGACTACCCGATCAACCCCTACGCCTACAAGGTGACCAACCACCCCGCGATCCAGATCCACGCCGGCCACGTCGGCGTCGTCTGCAACCGGGTCGGCGCGCTCCCCAAGCAGCGCAACACCTACCTCGTCGACGAGGGCGAGCGCGGCGTGCTGCGCCGGCCCCTGCGCCAGGGCGCCCACTACCTGAACCCCTTCCAGTTCGAGGTGTTCGAGGTCGACATTCGCAACCAGCGCCTCGAGTTCGCCGCCTCGCCCGACGACGCGGCGGGCGAACGCAAGGGCGTGACCGCGGTCCAGTTCCCCTCGAGCGACGGCTTCCTGATCGAGGTCCACCTGACCGTCGAGTGGTCGATCGAGCCCGAGCGCGCGCCCGAGGTCTTCGTGCGGATCGGCACCGGCGACCCCAAGACCCTCCCCGAGCAGATCCTCGAGAAGACGCTGATCCCCGCCCTGCGCGGCGTGTCCCGGATCGAGGGCTCGAGCTACCCGGCCGCCAACTACATCTCCGGCAAGCTGCGCCAGGACTTCCAGGAGGACATCTACAAGGAGCTCAAGCAGACCTGCGGCAAGCAGGGGATCACGATCCACAGCGTGCTCGTCAACGACATCGTCCCGCCCCAGGAGATCGCCGCGCCGATCCGGGCCCGCGAGGTCGCCAAGGAGGAGAAGAAGCGCAACGAGATCCAGCTCAAGCAGGCCGTCGCCGAGCAGAGCCTCGCCAAGCAGAGCGAGCTGGTGAAGCAGGAGACCGCGCGCGTCGTGGCCGAGACCGAGCAGCGCAAGCGGGTGATCAAGGCCAAGAACGCGCAGAAGGTCGCCCTGATCGAGCAAGAGAAGCTGCTGACCGTGGCGCGGGCCGACCTGCGCGCGGCCGAGCTCCAGGCCGAAGCGATCCGCGCCCGCGGCCAGGCCGAGGCCAACGTGATCGTGGCCCAGAACGAGGCCCAGGCGAAGGCGCTCCTGGCGAGCGTCAGCGCCTTCAACTCGCCGGGGGCCTTCGCGGCCTACACCTTCGCCCAGAAGATGGCCCCCAGCGTGGAGTCGGTGTTCGCCGACCCCAACGGCCCCTTCGGACAGCTCTTCAAGGACCTGCTCCAACCCGCCCGCGCGGGTCAGGGAGGTGGCCAGTGATGGACCACGACACGCTCGAGCGAGTCAAGCGGATCGCGATCGGGATCGCGGTGTTGCTCGGCTTCCTGCTCTTCCTGCTCGTCGCAGCCTGGAACTCGGTGTTCCACTACGCCCGCCCCGGCGAAATGCTGGTCGTGATCAGCAAGTCGGGCAAGGACCTGCCCCAGGGTCAGCTCCTGGCAGGCCCCGGCGAGAAGGGCCCCCTGCGCGAGACCCTCGGCGAGGGTCGTCACTTCATCATGCCCGTGGTCTATGAGGTCGAGCGGCACCGCGCGACCGAGATCCCCGCGCTCAAGGTCGGGGTCGTGCGCAGCAAGGTCGGCAAGGAGCTGCCCGAGAGCCGGATCCTCGCCGACGAGGGCGAGAAGGGCATTCGGCGCCGGCTGCTCCCCCCGGGTCGGCACCGGCTCAACCCCTACGCCTACGACGTCGAGATCCAGGACGCGGTCGTGATCAAGCCGGGCTTCGTCGGCTTCGTGACGCGCCTGGTCGGCCCCGAGGCCAAGGGCAAGTTTGCCCAGCCGGGCGAGAAGGGCATCCTGGAGGAGGTCCTCCAGCCGGGGATCTACTACCTCAACCCCTACGAGTTCCGCGTGCGCGAGGTCGAGGTCGGCCTGAACCAGGTCTCCTTCCTCGGCCGCGATCGGATCAGCTTCCCCAGCAAGGACGCCTTCGACATCAGCCTCGACGCCACCGTGGAGTGGGAGCTCGAGCCGGCCAAGGTCGCGCAGGTGATCGACGAGTTCGGCGCGCGCAAGGAGATCGAGGACAAGGTCCTGATCGCCCAGTCGCGCTCGATCGGCCGCCTCGAGGGCTCGATCTACGGCGCCAAGGAGTTCCTCCTCGGCGACGGGCGCAAGAAGATCCAGTCCTCCTTCGAGGAGAAGCTGGTCGACAAGGTCAAGGACAAGGGCGTCCACGTCCACTCGGCCTACATTCGCGCGATCCGGATCCCCGAGAACCTGCTCGTGCCGATCCGCTCCTCCTTCGTCGCCAAGGAGAAGGAGCTGACGGCCAAGGAGCAGGAGGTGACCAAGAAGAGCGCGGCGACCCTCGAGCGCGAGCAGCGCCTGATCGAGCAGCGCCGCCAGGAGGTCCGCTTCGAGACGGCCGCGATGGTCGCCGAGATCCAGGCCGAGGCCACCAAGGAGGTCGGCTCGATCGAGGCCCAGACGCGCGAGCTGGTCGCCGGCAAGCAGCGCGAGATCGCCCAGATCGAGGCCAAGACGACCGAGCTCCTGGGTCGCGCCAAGGCCGACGTCGAGCGGATGCTCGGCGAGGCGCGCGCGGGCCTGTTCAAGCTCAAGGTCCAGGCCTTCGGCGGAGACGCGGCGGCCTTCGCCCGCTACGCCTTCAGCGAGGCCCTCCCCCCCGACCTGCGGATTCAGCTCGTCCAGACCGGCGAGGGCACCTTCTGGACGGACCTCCACCTGACCGGCCAGGGCGGCATGGACAAGCTGTGGGGCAAGGTCGTGCAGGAGCAGCGCAAGCAGTCGCGCGAGCGAGGTCAGCGTTGAGCCGCCTCGCCGGCGCGGCGCTCGCGTCGCTCGCGGTCGCGGTGGCGGGCAGCGCCCCCGCCGCGGCCCAGGCCTCGCGCCCAGCTCAGGGCGAGCGCCAGGTCGCGCTGAAGGCCCAGCCCGGCTGGACGGAGGAGGCGCCCACCTCGCGGATGCGGCTGGCGCAGTTCCTGCTCCCCGCCAAGGAGGGCGGCGAGGACCTGCGCCTCGTCGTCTATCACTTCGGCGCCGGCCAGGGCGGGGGCGCCCAGGCCAACCTCGAGCGCTGGGCCGCCCAGATCAAGACCAAGGAGGGCGCGCCGCCCCGGCAGACCAGCTGGGTCCAGCACGGCCTCGCCGTGACCACGATCGACGCGCTGGGGGACTTCAAGCAGCCGACCTTCGGCCGCGGGAAGCCCGGGCCGGCCAAGCCGAACCACCGCCTGCTCGGCGCCGTGGTCGAGGGCGCGGACGGCCCCTACTTCGTCAAGCTGGTCGGACCGGCCGCCGACGTCGGTCGCTGGGAGGCGAGCTACGGCGCCTTCGTCCGCTCGCTCAACCCGGGCTCGACCCGCAAGGTGATCTTCAACAGCCAGCCGGGCTGGACCGCCGGCCCCTCGACCTCGCGCATGCGCGCGGCGAGCTTCGTGCTGCCGCCGGCATCGCAGCAGGGCGAGGGCCCGACGCTGGTGGTCTATCACTTCGGCGAGGGCAAGGGCGGCGACGTGGCCGCCAACATGAAGCGCTGGATCGGCCAGCTGCAGCAGCCCGACGGCTCCTCCTCGCAGGACGCCGCCAAGCGGGCGACGCGCAAGCAAGGCGGCCTGACGATCCACACCCTCGACCTGAGCGGGACCTACGTCGCCGAGACGCGGCCCGGCTCGGGCGAGCGGGTCAACCGACCCAACCAGCGCCTGCTCGCGGCCGTGATCGAGGGCGCGGACGGACCCTACTTCGTCAAGCTGATCGGTCCGGCCGACGCGATCGCCGCGCAGGAGAAGAACTTCGCCAAGTTCCTCGAGGGGATCGAGGTCCTCGAGCAGACGCGCGAGTTCTAGACGTCGCCAAGCGAGCGAGGAACCCAAGGAGCTGTCGCGGACCGCGACAGCTCCTTCGCGTTTCGGAGATTGAACGGGGAAGGCTGGAAAACTAGAAAGCGCGGCGTGGGCTCAGCGGATCAGCAGAGCTCCCGCCCTCGCACTCAGCGACAGCTCCTTCGTTTTTCGGTGGCCCGCTGCGCGGGCCTCGTCGCCTGCGGCGACATGGAATGCGCTCGGACAGGCCTGCACGAG
>CALDQK010000763.1 GCA_937911525.1 uncultured bacterium | reverse complement strand
CCCGGGGGAGGAGGGGCGCTGGCTCATCCAAGGGCGCGTCCCTTTGCGCGAGGTCGAGGAGCTCCTGGGCTTGCGCTTCGGCGAGGGCCCGACCACCCTCGCCGGCTTCCTCGCGACCGAGCTGGGGCGAATGCCCGAGGTCGGCGACACGGTGTGGCACGCCGGCGTCCAGCTGCGCGTAGCGAGCATGGACCGCCGCCGAGTGCGGGAGGTCGAGGTCTCCCTCCCCCGCCCCGGCCGGCGCGCCCCGCGGACCGAGGTCAGCGAGGAGATGACCCACAGCGGCGCGATCCGCGCGCGGGCCCGGCTCCAGGAGTGGGCCGCCCAGTCGGGGGTGCCTCACACCACCGAGCCGGAGCAGCCCGAGCCCTTGCCCCCGGTCCACGCCGAGGCCGTCCCCAGCTCGGAGGAGCCGCGGCGCGACCCCTTCGGCTCGGACGACAGCGTCGGGGGAGACGCCGCATGATCTGGGCCGTCGCGATCGTCACGGTCGGGATCTTCTTCTCGGCCGTGTTCTCGGGCGCCGAGACGGGCGCCTACCAATACAACCGCACCCGGATGCGCCTGGCGCTCGCCGCGGGCTCGCGCCCCGCGCGCCTCCTCCACCACCTGACCTCGGACCTGACCGCCTTCGTGGTGGTGTGCCTGATCGGGACCAACCTCGCCAACAACCTCGTCTCCTTCGCCTCGACCCTCGCCGTCCAGCAGCTCGGCTTCGGCGCCCCCGAGTTGATCGCGACCCTCTGCGTGGCCCCGGTCCTGTTCATCCTGGGCGAGCTGGCCCCCAAGGAGCTCTTCCGTCGTCAGCCGACGCGCTTCCTCTACGTGGTCGCGCCCCTGCTCGCGATCGCCGCCGTCCTGTTCCGTCCGCTGGGCTGGGCGCTCTCGGGCGTCACGACCGTTCTGCGCTTGCTGGGCCTGCGCGGCGACGAGGGGGCCTCGCTCCAGGCGGAGGAGCGCGTCCGCCAGGCGATCGCCGCTGGCGCGGAGGGCGGCACCCTGACGGCCTATCAGACGACCCTCGCGCGCAACATCTTCTCGCTGCGCGCCCGCACGGTGCGGACCGCCATGACGCCGCTGGCCAAGGTCGACGCCCTCGAGGTCAGCAGCGAGCTGGACAAGGCCCGCGAGGTCGCGCGCCAGAGCGGGCGCAGGCGGCTGCCGGTCTACAAGGTCCAGCAGGACGCGGTCGTGGGCGTGATCGACGTCTACGAGCTGGTCTTCGCCGAGCGCCCCGGCCTCACGATCCGCAACTACGTCGAGCCGGCGCTCGAGGTCGGCCCCAACGAGAAGGTCGCCGAGGCCCTGGTCCGGCTGCGGCGAGCCCGCCAGAACCTGGCGGTCGTCGTCGACCGCGGCAAGGCCCTGGGCGTGATCACGCTCAAGGACCTGGTCGAGGAGATCACCGGCGAGCTGACCGACCTCTGAGTCAGCTGTCTGCGCGCAGGCGCTCCTCGCGATCGGTCTCGAGGAAGATCGTGATCGACTCCGCGATCACGCGCGCGATCTCGGTCGCCCGCTCCTCTTCCTCGTTGCGCATGCCCATGATCTTGCCCGTGTCCGGGTCGAACTGGCACACCAGGTCCTTGCGGACCTCGAGCGCCAGCGCGCTCGGGCGCAGGGGAGAGCGGCGGTAGTCGTCGACGACGCTGCTGGTCTCGACGAAGTCCTGGACCTGCTCGTAGGCCAGCTGCGCGCGGCGGAAGCGCTCCTGGAGGGTCGCCGGCACGCGGTGGTAGCGGTGCAGGTAGCCGCGCAGCGCCTCGCTCTCCTGGGTGCGGAGGTTGGTGTTGAGGAGCATGTTCCAGACCATGTCGAAGGCCGGGTCGGCGACGGTCTCGGGGCGCTCGCCGAGGAAGCGCTCGCGCAGGTAGGCGAAGAAGCACCACACCTGGGTGCGAACCTCGATCGAGCCCTCGGGGAGCAGGTAGGGGTGGTTGTGGCCGACCCGGAACCCGGCCCGCTCGAGGTTGAGTGAGATCCGGTGCAGCAGCGTGCGTGAGCAGGTCGACTCGCCCAGCATGTCGGGGTAGAGGGGGTCGAACACGCCGACCGGCATTCGCGAGTGCTCCTGGTAGCTCGCGGTGCGCGAGATCAGGCTGACCTCGGGGCGGCGGGTCATGCTCGGGTTGCGCTCGTCGTAGGTGTGGACCCCGACCTTGATCAGCTTGCCCGAGACCGCCCGCTCCACGCCCTCCGAGATCCGGTCGTAGTAGCTCTCGAGGAGCTCGGTCTTGTCGACGTGGCTGAGCGCCCCCGCGAAGGGCGGGTTGATCGCGAGCCGGTCGAGGTGCCCCTGCGAGACGGGAGAGGTCGAGCCCGGGAAGCGGTTGAAGTCGAGCAGGACGCGCGCCAGGCGGACGCGGTAGTAGCCAGGGATCCCCAGGGCCGCGGCGATCTTGCTCGCGACGAGGCTCGCGCCCCAGTCCCGCTCGCTCACGTAGGCCGGCTCGAGCACCGAGCGCGGGACCCGGTCGAGGAAGGGCGAGGGGATCGCGCCGCCGTCGTGGACGGCGTCGACCATGATCTGGTTGCGGAAGGGCTCGGGGACCGGGCGGCCGTCTGGGTCCGAATCGACCGTGACGAACTCGAAGGGGGGCTCGCAGGAGCGGCCGAAGTCGAAGGGCGTGTGGGTGTTCATCTACCTCTCGACGATCGAGCAGGCCTGGATCACCTCGACCAGGCGCGATTGGGCCACTGGTTCGGCGGTCCAGCGGAAGAGGGGCGGGGAGGGGAGGCGAGCGGCCAGCTCGCGCAGCCCCTCGAGCTGCGGGCTCACGAGGACGACCTCGGGCGAGCGCTCCGCCGCTCGGCAGGTCCCTCGGGGCCGCTCACGTACCGTCCGCGACCCGGCGGACCTCGTCGGCGAGGGTCATGGGGTCGAAGGGCTTCTTGATCACGCCCTTGGCGCCAAGCTCCATGTAGCGCTCGACCTCGTTCTTCTGCACCTTGGCGGTCAGGAACACGATCGGCGTGTCGGCCAGCTCGGGCAGCTCGCGCAGGCGGCTGAAGGTCGCCGGCCCGTCGAGCTCGGGCATCATGACGTCGAGCAGGATCACGTCGGGGGCGGCCGCCACGGCGAGCTCCAGGGCCTCGAGGCCCGAGCTGGCCTGGGTGACCTCCAGCCCGCCCACTCGCTCGAGGGCCAGGGTGCCGATCTTGCGAATGTCCGGCTCGTCGTCGACGAGGAGCACCTTGCGAATCGTCATGGGCTCCCCACCATAGCGTCTGCCGCTCGGCTCATCCTTGGCACTCAGGGCAGAAGAAGGTGGCTCGCTGGCCGAGGACCACCCGCTCGACCACGCCGCGGCAGCGCTTGCGACCGCAGCGTTCGCCCGTCCGCGCGTAGACCCGGTGGCAGCTCTGGTAGCTCCCGTCCTGGTTGAGGGCGTTGCGGTAGGTCCCGTCTCCCAGGGTCGAGCCCTCGTAGCGGATCGCCTCCTCGAGCACGTCGAGCAGGGCCTGGCGCAGGCGCCGGATTCTCCGGGGACGGGATCTCGGGATCTTCAGGCAAGCCGCCTTTCTTGGCTTGCTTCAGAAGCTCACGGCATGCCTTCCGGCTGATGCCTTCCTCCAGGGCCTTGGCGCAGATCCGCTCTGCCTGTTCCGGGGCGATAGAGTGCAGCTGGCGCAGCGTGTTGAGCGATTCCGGGTCAGCCGTAACCTCCTCATCGTAGAGACGCATCACGCAATCG
>CALDQK010000762.1 GCA_937911525.1 uncultured bacterium | reverse complement strand
CTCGGCCGCGAGCAGCGCGCTCAGGTCCTCGCGCACCCGCCGCAGGGCGCGGGGGCCGAGCTGGACGAGCGCGGCCAGGTAGCTCTCGATCCGGTCCTCCCGGTCGTCGTGGTGGAGCACGACCTCGAGCAACACGTCGGCGCTGCGGCCTGCTCTGGGGCCCAGCGCGCCGAGCGCGTCGGCGCAGAGGATCCCGAACAGGGTGTCGGGGTGGGCCAGGCCGTCCTCGAGGGCCGGGATCGCGGCGGGGCACTCGAGCTCGATCAGGAGCCCCGCGGCGTGGCGGCGCACGTCCACGTCGGGGTCGCGCAGGCCGGCGACGACTTGGCTGGTCAGCGGCGCCGCCTGGGCGCCGAGCTGCTCGAGGGCCTCCATCGCCGCGCGCCGCCGCTCGGGCTCCGGGCTGGCCAGCTCCTGCTTCAGGGCGCGCAGGTCGGGCGAATCGCTGGGCGGGTCGCCGGCCCGGAGGGTCAGCGGAAGCGCGAGCGCGCAGGCGAGGAGGAGCCGCTTCATGGCCCCAGCCTGCCTCGCGCGGGAGGCCGCGGCAAGAGGCTGCTCGCTACCCCTGCAGATGCTCGACCGCGCGCGAGAAGAGGCGCAGGCCGACGCTCTCGCCCGAGGCCCCGGCGCCCTTGCGGCGCGACCAGCCCGGGCGGTGCCAGGGCTCGATGTTCCGCTCGGGGTGCGGCATCAGCCCCAGGATCTGGCCCGTGCCGTCGATCAGGCCGGCCACGTCGTCGTGGCTGCCCGCGGGGTTGGCGGGGTACTCGGCGGGCGAGACGCCGGCCGTCCCCTCGACGCCCGGCGCGCCGTCGGTCGGGAGCAGGTAGCGCAGGGCGACCTGCTCGGCCGGGAGCGCGGCGCCCTCGCCGAGCGCCAGGCGCCCCTCGGCGTGGGCCACGGGCAGGTCGAGCACCTCGCCCTGCTTCAGCCAGGGCGAGCGCTCGCTCTCGCAGCGCAGCCGCGTCCAGCGCGACTCGAAGCGCCCCGAGCGGTTGGGGGCCAGGGTGGCGGCCACATCGCCGCCGGGGAGCAGCCCCGCGCGGACCAGGACCTGAAAGCCGTTGCAGATCCCGATCACGAGCCCGCCCCGGGCCACGAGCGCCTGGACCGCGTCCTTGAGCTTGTGCTCGAGCATCACCCCCAGGATCCGCCCGGCGCCCAGGTCGTCGCCGTAGGTGAAGCCGCCGGGGATCGCGAGCAGGTCGACCCCGTCCAGGGCCTTGCTCGGGTCCTCGCGCTCGAGCAGCCGGTTGACGTGCACGCGCTCGGCGCTCGCGCCCGCTCGCTCGCAGGCCAGGGCCGTCTCGCGGTCGCAGTTGCTCCCGGCCGCGCGCAGGACCAGCGCCTTGACGCTCACGCCTCACCTCCCGAGCGCTGCACCGCCGAGTGCAGCAGGTAGTCGTCGCTCTTCTCGGGGAAGTCGAGCCGGTGGTGCGCCCCGCGGCTCTCCTCGCGCCAGAGCGCGGTCTGGGCCATGCAGGCGGCCACGGTCAGCAGGTTCTGCAGCTCCCAGGCGCGGGGGCCGGCGAACACCTGCTCGAGGGCGTAGCTCGACCAGCGCACGATCTGCTCGTTGGCCTCCTGCATCCCCGTGCGGGTCCGCTCGATCGCGAGGTTGCGCCAGGTCAGCGCGCGCAGCGAGGCGACCATGTCCTCGAGGTCGACCTCGACCCGGCGCGCCGGCTCGACCGTGATCGCCTCGAGGGGGAGGCGGGCCACCCCGCCCAGGGACTCGGTCGCGAGCGCCGAGGCCTGCTTGCCGGCGCGGAACCCATAGACCAGGCCCTCGAGCAGCGAGTTGCTCGCCAGGCGGTTGGCGCCGTGCAGGCCCGAGCAGCTCGCCTCGCCGATCGCCCACAGGCGCGGGATCGAGGTCTGCCCGTGGTGGTCGATCGCGACCCCGCCGATCGTGTAGTGCGCGCTGGGCCGCACGGGGACGCGCTCCTGGGTGAAGTCGAACCCGTAGCTGCGGCAGATCCGGTCGATCCCGGGGAAGCGCCCGCGCAGGTGCTCGGCGTCGAGGTGGCGCAGATCGAGGTAGATCCCCCGCCCCTCGGTGTCGTGCATGCGCTGCACGATCGCGCGGGCCACGATGTCGCGCGGCGCCAGCTCGGCCAGCTCGTGCTGGCCGACCATGAAGCGCTCGCCCTCGGAGTCGACGAGGTGCGCGCCCTCGCCGCGCAGGGCCTCCGTCAGGAGCACGCGCGCCGCGCCCGCCACGTAGAGCGTGGTCGGGTGGAACTGCATGAACTCCATGTCGTGCAGGACCACGCCCGCCCGATAGGCCATGGCCAGCCCGTCACCGGTGGCGACGTTGGGGTTGGTCGTCTCGCGGAACACGCGCCCCGCCCCGCCGGCGGCCAGGATCGTGGCCCGCGCCGCGACGAGCTGCAGGCCCTGGGTCGCGTCCCAGATCAGCGCCCCGTGGCACTCGCCGTCGTGGGTGATCAGGTCGACCGCGAAGGCGTGCTCGAGGAAGCGGATCCGCGGGTGCTCGCGGGCCCGCGACAGCAGCGCGCGCTGGATCTCCTTGCCGGTCGCGTCGCCCTCGGCGTGCAGGATCCGGGCCGCCGAGTGGCCGCCCTCCTTGGTCTTGGAGTAGGAGCCGTCGGGCTCCTCGTCGAAGCGCGCCCCGCCGGCGATCAGCTCGCGCATGCGCGGGGTCGCCTCGCGGACCACGAAGTCGACGACCTCCTCCTCGCACAGCCCGGCGCCGGCCACGAGCGTGTCCTCGGCGTGGCTCTCGTAGCTGTCGTGCTTGACCTCGGGGTCCATGACCGCCGCGATCCCGCCCTGGGCCCAGTTGGTGTTGCTGTCCTTGGCGCGGGCCTTGGTCACGATCAGGACGCTGCTGTGCTGCGCCGCCTCGAGGGCCGCCGAGAGGCCGGCCACGCCGCTGCCGAGGACCAGCACGCCGGCCCAGCGCAAGGGCAGCTCGCGGGTGTCGAAGGGGACGAGGTAGCGGCGGGTCTCGATCCCCTCGAGCACGGGTCCTGACTTCACGGCGGTTTCCTCTCCAGTGAGCGGGCGAATGCTACCCCTGCAGCAAGGCGACCGCGAGAGCGATCGTGAGCCCGTTGTGCAGCGCGTGGGCCGTCAGCGCGCCCAGGAGCGAGTCCGTGGGCGAGGTCGCGCGCAGGTAGCCGAAGAGCAGCCCGAGGGCGACCATCGGCAAGAGGTGGCTGAAGCTGGGGTGGACCGCGGCGAACACGAAGGCCTGGGCGACCAGGGCCGGCCCGAAGCGCCCGCCGAACACCTCGCGCATTCCGCTCAGGACCAGGCCGCGGAACAGGAGCTCCTCGCTGAGGGGGGCCAGCACCGCCGCCGAGAGCCCGATCCAGAGCGCGAGGCTCGGGTCCTGCTGGAGCGCCATGATCAGCGGGTGGTGCTCGGCGGGGATCCCGAGCGCCTTGGCCAGGGCCTGCGTCAGCGCCAGCGCGGCGAAGTAGACCGGCAGGAAGCCGAGGTAGCCGACGGCGCCGCGCAGGAGCTCCTTGTGCCAGCCGCGGGCGTGCACGCCCAGCTGCTCCAGGGTCGTGCTGCGCTCGCCGGCCGTGCGGGTCCAGAGGCCGAGCACGACCAGCACCGCGAGGAAGCCCGCCGCGCTGGCCCAGAACAAGGCCGGCAGCTGCTCCGCCGGCCCGGGGCCGGCGACGGTCCAAGCCTGCCGCTGGCCGCCGAGGCGGGTCTCGAAGGCGGGCTCGCCGGGGAGCACCCGCGCGCGGTGCCCGGGCGGGACCTGGGTCTCGCCGATCCAGAGCTCGAGCTGCGGCTCCGCGCTCAGCTCGAGGGCGACCCCGCTGCTCTCGCCGCGCACCAGCAGGGGCGCCTGCTCGCTCGTGACCTGGGCGACGCCGCCGGGGGCGGGGCCGAGCCGGATCGGCAGGGGGGGGGTGGGCTGCAGGCGTTCGTCGCTGCCAGCCTGCCAGAGCGCGGGCTTGGGCGCGTCGCCCAGGGCGAGGGGGAGCACGATCGCGGCCGACACGGCCAGGGCGCCGTAGCAGAAGAGCCACAGACCGAGGCCCATGCCCGGGCGGCCCTGGGGCGGCCGGGGGGCCGGGACGCGCGCGGCGAGCACGTAGCGGAGCGAGAGGGCGGCGCAGCCGAGCGAGGCCAGGGCGAAGAGCGCCAGGGCCGCGCCGAGGCCGCTCCAGCCGCCCTCCTGGAGCGCCTGCAGACCAGCGGCCATGTCGCCGCCGCCGCCGAGGGCGACCACGGGCGACTGGGGGCGGGCCTGATAGGCGAACACCAGGGCCGCGACCCCGAGCAGGAGCGCGGCCAGGCCTCGCTCGATCCGGCGCGCCGCTTCGTCGACGCCCGCCAGCGGATCGGGAGACCCCTCAGCCACCTACTTGGAGATCAGTCCGTCGAGGGGCGAGCTGGCGGTCGCGTAGAGCTTGCGCGGCATGCGGCCGGCCAGGAAGGAGAGGCGCCCGGCCTCGGCGGCGTGGCGCACGGCGGTCGCCATCTTGACGGGGTCCTGCGCGGCGGCGACGCCGGTGTTGAGGAGCACGCCGTCGACGCCCATTTCGAGCGCGATCGCGACGTCCGAGGCGGTGCCGACGCCGGCGTCCACGATCACGGGCACGTCGACCAGCTCGCGAATGATCCGGATGTTGGCCGGGTTCTGGATCCCGAGGCCCGAGCCGATCGGCGCGCCGAGGGGCATCACGGCGGGGCAGCCGATCTCGACCAGGCGCTGGCAGGCGACCGGGTCGTCGGTGATGTAGGGCAGGACGACGAAGCCGTCGTCGACCAGCTCCTTGGCGGCCAGGAGCGTCGCGGCCGAGTCGGGGTAGAGGGTCTTGGGGCAGCCGATCACCTCGAGCTTGACCAGGGGCGTGTCGAGGATCTCGCGCGCCAGGCGCGCGGTCCGCAGCGCCTCCTCGGCGGTCGTGCAGCCGGCGGTGTTGGGCAGGATCGTGTACTTGCCCTGCAGGCGCGAGAGCACGTCCGGCCCGTCCTGCTCGCCGAACTTGACCCGGCGCACGGCGACGGTCACGACCTCGGTCCCGCTCGCGGCCAGCGCCTCGTCCATTTGCTCGAGGGTCGAATACTTGCCCGTGCCGAGCATCACCCGCGA
>CALDQK010000761.1 GCA_937911525.1 uncultured bacterium | reverse complement strand
GTGATCTCGCCCCTCAGCGCGCGCAGACCCTGCGCCGCAGTTGGGAGCCCCCCCTTGGGCGTACTGTCGAAACGCCCTCGGAGTGATCTCGCCCCTCAGCGCGCGCAGACCCTGCGCCGCAGTTGGGAGCCCCCCCTGTAGCAGGCCGGGGGAGGGGACGCACCCGAGGGCGCCGTCACGACTGCCGCTCGACGCCCGGCGCTCGCCACGCCGAGCGACACCGAACGTCTGGCGCCGCGCTGCCTTGTGCGTGGGCCGGGTCCCTTCCCCGCCGGCGGGGGCCGCGTCCCATTGCCCGCTCACGGCCGCGTCCCTTTGCCCGCTTCCTGACCACCGCCCTTCAGGCCTTCACGAGACGAACGGGAACGGACATGACACGACCGCGGGTTGAACCGGACCGGCTCAGGGAGCTGATACGACTGCGCCGCCGCGGGGCAAGCGCCCGCGAGGTGACGCGCCTCCTCCGCATGAGCCCCAAGACGGAGCGCCGCTACCGGGCGGTGTTGGCTCGCGCTGGCCTGCTGGAGGGTCCCTTAGACGCGCTCCCCTCGCTGGCCGAGATCAAGGCCGCGGTGCAGGTCGCGCTCCCCCCGCCTGCCCGGCCCCTCTCCTCGGTCGAGCC
Organism: uncultured bacterium; assembly: GCA_937911525.1. GTDB lineage: Bacteria > Planctomycetota > J058 > J058 > J058 > NORP233. The sequence continues at coordinate 6,199 of CALDQK010000761.1, read as the reverse complement.
CTGGCGTGAGCAGGTCGATGCACTCATGGACAAGGGGCTCTCAGCCCAGGCGATCTACGACCGGATTCGCCTGAACACCAAGGACGGGCGGCGACGCTTCCGTGGCAGCTACTCGGCGGTCAACCGCTTCGTGCGCCGGGTCAAGCGCGAGCGCGGGGTCTCCCCCTTGGACGTGGTCATTCCGATCCCGACGACTCCGGCAGCCGAAGCTCAAGTCGACTTCGGCTACGCCGGCCGGCTCTACGACCCGAAGACCGGCGTCGTGCGGCGAGCCTGGATCTTCGTCATGTTGCTGGTTCACTCCCGCGTCTTCTACGCGCGGCTGGTCTTCGACCAGACGACCGAGACCTGGCTCGACCTCCACGAGCGGGCGTTCCGCGCGCTGGGCGGCCGGGTCACGACCGTCGTGCCAGACAACACACGGCGCGCCGTGCTGCGCGCTGCATTCGGGATCGACGGGCCGACTGAGCTCGAGCGCAGCTACCGAGAGTTCGCCCAGCAGTGGGACTTCAAGATCGACCCCGCCCCGCCCGGCGCTCCGAAGAAGCGCGGCAAGGTCGAAGCGACCGTGAGATACCTGCGCCGGAACCCGCTGAAATCAAGGGACGGTCAACCCATCGACGAGGTCCAGGCCGACCTCGACCTCTGGACCCGGGAGATCGCGAGCGTCCGTATCCACGGGACTACAGGGCGCCGCCCGCTCGACGTCTTCGAGCAGGAGGAGCGCCCAGCGCTCCGCCCGCTGCCGATCGTCGTGGGCGAGCGGGCGATCTGGAAGCGGGCCAAGGTCCACCCCGACGCCCACGTGACCTGCCGCAAGCGGCTGTTCTCCGTGCCCTGGCAGCTGATCCAGGAGCAGGTGTGGATCCGGGCCTGCGGACGGAACGTCGAGGTGTTCCACCTGGACCAGAGCGTGGCTCACCACGTGGACCGCGGGCTGCGCCGCACGACGCTCGACGAGCACCTCCCTGAGGACCGCCGCCTACTGCGCCAGCGCAGCCGCAGCTTCTGGGAGCGGCGGGCCAGCCAGGTCGGGCCGGAGACGCTGGCCCTCGTGCAGGCCGTCTTCGACCAGGACCAAGTCCTGAGCCACCTGCGCCAGGTCCAGGCGGTGGTCAAGCATCTCGAGCAGTTCCCGGTGCGAAGGGCCGAGGCGGCCAGCCGCCTGGTCCGCGAGGGCGGGGACCTCAGCTACCGCGCGCTCAAGACGACGCTCAGTCAGGGGCTCGATCTGCGGGAGGCCCTCAGCACCAGCGCCCACAGCGCGCCACCAACCTCGCTGGAGGAGCCGCCGTGCTGCCCGACCTGCGGGACCTCGTCCTCCATGGTCGCCTCGGAAGGCCCTCGGCGCCTGGCCTTGCGGCCGACGGGGAGTTGACGAATGGGGGTCACCGTGCAGCCTCTCTCGACTCTCAGGACCCAGTCCTGCGAGGAGCACGAGCGGGCCTACGGGGAGCAGCGACTGCCCTGTGGCCCTGACCACCACGCCTACCGAGGAGGCGCCATGGGCGACCCTGACGATATCGACGACGTCCCGCGGATCTACGTAGCTTGCTTGGCCTGCTACTCGGCGGGCCGACTTCACGGCCGCTGGTTCGACGTCGGCACCGATCCAGACGGGCTCCACCACGAGGTGCTGAGCTACTTCGCCACCGGCTGCGAGACCTGCGGCAGCTACGAGCCCGAGTGCCCTGAGTGCCGGGCATTCGCCACGCCCTTCCCTTGCGGCGGGGAGGAGCTGGCGGTTCACGACCGTGAAGGGCTCGGGTCAGCGGGCGAGGGCTACGACCTCGAGCACCTGTGCGCCGTGGCGGCCCTCCTGGAGGACTTCCCCGAACGGCCCGTGCTGGCCTACCTGTCCGAGGTCGACCGGGACGTCGAGCAGGCCCGCGAGGGCCTCCGGGACAGCTACGCGGGGAGCTGGAACAGCGCCGCGGAATGGGCTGAGTCCTGGGCCGAGGACGCGGACCTCGGGGTCGAGCAGCTCTGGCCCTACGTCGACTGGGCTCACTTCGCCCACGACCTCGAGCTGGGCGGTGACGTCCGTACCGTCGAGGCCGAGGGCTCCGTCCACATGTTCTGGAGGTGACGCGTGGCAGCCGACAAGCCAGTGGACGACCAGATCGACGAGCCGGCGGACCAGACCGAGTGTGAACGGGCGCGGCGCTGCCCCGGCTGGGTCGTCACCCCGGCTGGCTTCGTGGAGCAGTGCGGGGCATGCGCCTCCCTACCCGCTGACGACGAGGCTCACATGAGCGCGCGGGCAGCGGGACTCGACGTGCAGAGCAACGGGTTCGTGATTGGCCTCCCGGGCGTGGGTCGCCCACGGCCAGGTCCTCGATCGGAGGCATACCGCGCGACGGTCAGCGCGAACGACATCCTCGTCGGCGTCTTGGAACAGCTGCAGGACGTGCTCCGACTCGATCGCCTGCCGTTAGCACTCCGCAGCTCCGTCGACTACCTCGCCATCGAGGTGGCCAAGGTCCAAGGCGTCAGCGAGTGGATCTCCGAGGACCTAGTGCGGTTGGCTGAAGAGGAGGTCTGACGCGTGTCACCTCTTCCTCTTGAACAGCGGTCGAACCAGCTTATTGGCGCGCTTGAGGATCTTCAGCACCCTGGTGGCCGGAGTGTGGCGCGCAGCGGTCGCACTACGCGCGTGCTGGTAAGGAACGCCTTCCAAGCCTCCTGTAACCCGTTCCGTCAGGCCTTGGGCGGGTGGCTCCGTTTCCGCTCTCCTGCCACTGTCGTCAGACCAAGACCAGCGACTCCCAACGCGCGAGCGCATCACTGGCCGAGATGGGCATGACTTGCCCGGTCCAAGAATCATAGACCCGCGCGTCTTCTCGCCCTACCAGCCACGAAGCGGCGAAGGCGCTGCCTGCGGAACCAGCGTGGGCATTTGAGAGGAGAACGAATCCGTCGTCGGCCTTGAGCTCCATCTCGCGGCAACCGTCATGGCCGAGTCTCAGCTCGTAGATCCGATTGCCGCGCAAGACTCGCAAGATCATGTGTCCTCCCGAGGGATTAAGAGCTGCCCCAAGGCCAGCCTACGTGCCACGCCCCTGCCTCGGAAGAGGCGTGTCCTTCATCCAATCAGCCGGTCAGTAGTTGTCGTATCGGAAGTCGTCCCAGCCGTCGACTCGCCGGAGGCTGTAGGCGCCGGTGAGCTGCTCGACATGCTCGACGGTGATTCGCTGCCCATCCCGGGCGTTCGGGTTGAGATACAGGCGCAGCGTGTCGTGGTCGAGCCCAATGAAGATCAGGCCGCCGATCGACTGGACCACTTCGCCGGTCGTGGCCACGCCGTCAGCGTTCGGGCAGAGGTCCGTGGAGCGAGCGAGCTGGACGAACAGGCGCCGCGCCAGGGCGCGCTCGACGGTGTCCGTGTCGCGCCACGCGAGGATGCTGCTGGTCGCCATGCTGTAGACCACGACGAAGAGGAATGGCTTGTCGCGCGGCACCTGGTTGGCGTGTCCGAGCAAGAAGCCGCAGTTCTGCTCTGCGTAGCGGTAGGGGTTGTAGGAGTTCTCCCCCGCGATGCGACAGCCCGGCGTCGCCTCCCCGATCTTGATGCGCATGTCGTGGTCGGGCACGTCGACCCGGAACACCCCCTGCTCGATCTGCTCCCGCACGTGGCGCAGAACGAGGCCGAACTGCTCGCCGAAGACGGTGTGCTCAAAGTCCACGGTTCCCTCAACGGATGCGAAGAGTCCGCGGTCTTTGAGCTGCTTGTTCAGGAGGTCGAGGAGCCGGCGCATGCTGTTCTCGGGTGTAGTGAGCGCCTTCACGTCGAACCAGACGTCGCGTGTCTTGAACCTGCCGTCCAACTCGACCTCGACTGCTCCCGTCGACGAGGGCGCTCGATACAGCTCTGCGGAGGACACCGTGTGGGGGCACCCGAAGAGGAACCCGCGCTGGTGGAGGACGCCGTAGCCGTGTGCCTCGCGAAGGATCCCGCCGTCCCGGTCGCGCAGAAGCCGCTCGAGCCAGGGGGTCCGCGCGTCCTCGTCCATGCAGCGCGTCGCGCGAACAAGCCGCTCCGCGAGCGGCTGCCCTCCCTTGCCGAGTTCGGCCTGCAGATGCCAAGCAACGGGGTCGTCACTCACGACGGGGGAGTAATCGAAGAGTTCAGGTTCAACCGCTGCCAGCGCGTTCCATACCTGCGCTTGGGTCAGGCGCCGAAGGCGAGGGGCAGCGGACTGGGCGTCGGACATGCGCTTCTCCATGTATTCGGGCGGGGGCGGCGTCCCCCAATGTGCTCATCTTCTCAGGCTCTTGGACGAACAGGCAGGGAGCTCATGTCCATAAACCATGAAAGCAGGGGGCCACTGTGGAGGGGTCCACAGTGGCCCCCTGCTTTCAGGACTTAGAACACTCCACGGTCCTCGATCCTCCAGCACACCATCTTGATGATGTCCCGCACCGCCTCGAGCTTGTCTTCGGTGTGCGAGCCCCGGACGTCGTCGAGTACCTCGTCCAAGCCCTCCATCGCCGCCTTCAGGCAGGCGTCTAGCGCGTCCGCCTCGGCATCGACGTCCAGCCACGCGGGGTGTTCCTCGGGTGCGGCTGTGCTCGGTGTCTCGGATGCCCGCTTGGAAGGCGAGTCCTCGCCTTCCACGCGAAGGAAACAACCGGGGGCGACCTCCTCCTCCGGCTTCCATGGCGCCAGGTATGCGGCCCTCTCTCCGGTGATCTCCTCCACGACGAGACTGCAGCCAGGCGCGACCTCCTCCTCGATCCGCAGGGGCGCGGCGCTCCGGGCCTCCTTCAAGGCCCTCAGGTCCCGCTTGACGGTGCCTTCGCTGACCTCCAACTCCTCCGCGATCTCCTCCTTCGTCTTCCCCGCGGCGACGAGCCTGGCAACGTTCTCCCGACGCTCTTCGCGACCCTTGGCCGAGGCCTTCTTCGCCGGGCGCCGGCGGCCGTCCTTGCGCTGCACCTTCTTGGGCGTCACGACCACGGCCAACTCACCCAGGTCCGCCTCGATCGTCTTGGGATCGACGCCCTCCTCTTCGGCGATCTGCCGCATGCTCTTGCCGTCAGCCCGCTTCGCCTTTGCGCGCGCCTGCCGGCGCCGGCGGTGCTCCGCCTGCTGCTGCTTGGTCAGGTGGCGTCGGCAGAGGCTGAGTTGCTCGGCCAGGTCGTTGAGCTGTTCGCTGGTATAGCCCCGGAGGACTTCCACGGGGATCTCCTCGATCCCCAACTCATGGGCCAGGAGCAGCCGCTCCTTGCCGTCGACCACGTTGCCGTCAGGGTCGATGATGATCGGGAGCTTGATCCCGTCGGCTTCGATGCTCTCCCGTAGGTCTGCACGCTCCCGCTCGTTCATTGGGCGGATCGTGCGCCCGTAGACCTTGAGTCGGTAGGTCACCCCCGCGATCGTCACCTGGTCGTGGAACTTCCAGGGCTTGGGCTCGAGCACCTCCTCAGTCCGGTCGATCAGCTCCTGCACCCGCTGCCTTGCGCCGCGCTTGAGGACGAGCGGCTTGTACTTGCCGTCTCGCTCCAGCTCGATGACGTCCAGCTCCTCCAGCTCGCGCTTGAGCCGGTTCCAAGCCTTCTTGAGCGCGGCGTCGTCCTTGTTCAGGGCGAACTGCATTTGGAAGGCCTCCACGTCGAGCTCGTGCAGCTCAGCCCGCCACATGAAGTGCAGGACGTCGAGGGCGTTGTGGGCGATCCGGCTGAGCCGCTTGGCCTCCGTCTTGGTCATGGTCACGCGGCCTCCTCGGCCTGGTCGATCCCCCTTGTCTCGATCACGAGCTGCTGCGAGGCCCGGACCCACTCGCTGAGGTCCGTGGCGGCCTGCGCGATCTCCTGCGCCATGGCCTCCTGCCCCTCGGTGTCCAGGTCGTCCAGGCCCTCGTGGGCGGTGCTGAGGACCACGAAGAACTGCTCCTTGAGGTTGAGGACCTGGAAGGGCAGGTCGAACAGGTCCGCGAGGTCCTGCACCTCGGCGGCGAAGCGGCCGCGGCCGTGCGGGCGGGGACGCGGCGTCAGCTTCTGGATGAGTGCCTTGAGGACCCGCGCGACCTCCTCGGCGGGGCGCTTCCCCAGCCGCGCCAGCTCGGCCGCGACCTCCGGCGGAACCTGCAGGACGAGCCGTACCTGGATCGGCGCGCTCGTCTCCGCGGGCGCGCCCGGACCTTCGTCGCGGGGCGGTTCGCGGTGCTCTGCCTGGCGCTGGGGGTCCTGCGCCACC
>CALDQK010000760.1 GCA_937911525.1 uncultured bacterium | reverse complement strand
TCCTCGCCCGCCTCGACGAGACGGGCCGGGTCCGCCTGGCGGCCGTGGGCGGCTGCGGCGCCCTGCACTACAAGTCCGCCAAGGACGAGGTCGAGGTCGTGCGCGCCCCAGGTCGCCGCGACGAAGAGGCCGCCCGCGTGCAGGCCGCCGAGCTCAAGCTCGACGACGGCGACCGACTGATCCTCACCAGCGACGGCGGCGGCGCGCTGCGCCGCGCCGACGGCGAGCCCTACGGCGTCGAGCGCCTCCAAGCCAGCTTCGCCGAGCACGCGAAGCTCGGCCTCAAGGAGCTCTTGGCGCGCTTGAGCGAGGGCTACGCCGCCTACGACGACGGAAAGCGGGAGCGCGACGTGACCCTGATCGCGTTGGCCCCCAAGGGAGCAACCGAGTGAGCGAGCGAGTTCCGGCCCGACTGGCCCTCGAAGACGGCCGCATCTTCCACGGACGGCACTTCGGCGCTCGCGCCGAGGTCGCGGCCGAGGTCGTGTTCAACACCAGCCTCGTGGGCTACCAGGAGGTCCTGACCGACCCCTCCTACTGCTTCGAGGCCGTGACCTTCACGACGCCGATCCTGGGCATCTACGGCGTCCCCGGCGACCTGGACGCCCAGTCGGCTCAGCCGCGCGCCGCGGCGATCCTGTGCCGCGAGGTGTGCCACCGCCCGAGCAACTGGCGCAGCCAGGAGTCCCTGCCCGCCTACATGGAGCGCCACGGGATCCCCGGGATCGAGGGCCTCGACACCCGCTCCTTGACCCAGCACCTGCGCGACCAGGGCAGCAAGATCGGCGTGATCAGCCAGGACGACTCCCTCAGCGACGCCGACCTGGTCGACAAGGCCAAGGCCGCCCCGCGCATGGAGGGCCTCGACCTGGCCAAGGTCGTCACGACCAACGAGCCCTACGCCTGGACCGAGGGCTTCACGCCCGACACCCACCCCTGGAGCCAGAACCTGCCCGCCCCGCAGGCCGCCCCGGGGAGCGTCGGCAAGGTCGTCGTCGTCGACTTCGGGGTCAAGTACGAGATCCTGCGCCACCTCGTCGCCCGCGGCTGCGAGGTCCTCGTGGTCCCCGCCACGACCACCGCCGCCGAGGTCTTCGCCCACGATCCCGTCGGGGTGTTCCTCTCCAACGGCCCTGGCGACCCCGCCGCCGTGACCTACGGCCACGAGCTGGTGCGCGAGCTGGTCGCCGCCGCCCGCGTGCCCGTGTTCGGAATTTGCCTCGGCCACCAGATCCTGTGCCTGGCCCTGGGCGCCAAGAGCCACCACATGAAGTTCGGCCACCGGGGCAGCAACCACCCGGTGCGCGACCACGAGACGGGTCGGGTCCTGATCACGGCCCAGAACCACGGCTTCGCGATCGACTGCGAGAGCCTGGCCGCGACGCCGCTCGAGCCCTCCTTCACGAGCCTCTTCGACGGCTGCCTCGAGGGCGTGCGCCACAAGCAGCTGCCCGTCGAGTCGGTGCAGTTCCACCCCGAGGCTGGCCCCGGCCCGAAGGAGGCCGCCGCCTTCTTCGAGCGCTTCGTGAGCGCGATCCGCGGCGCCAAGGTCGGCGCCAAGCAAGTGGCCGGCTAGGCCCTAGACACCCGCACCAAGAAGGACCTCATGGCGAACACCGCCACGATCGTCGGCCTCCAGTGGGGCGACGAGGGCAAGGGCAAGATCATCGACGCCCTGGCCGCCCAGGCCAAGATGGTCGTCCGCTTCCAGGGCGGCGGCAACGCCGGCCACACGGTCGTGGTGGAGGGCGTCAAGCACGTGTTCCACCTCGTGCCGACGGGGATCCTCTACCCGGGCGTGCAGTGCGTGATCGGCAACGGCGCGGTCGTAGACCTGCTCGCGCTCCAGGCGGAGATCGACGGGATCCGCGCCCAGGGGATCTCGCTCGAGGGGCTCAAGATCAGCGACAAGGCCCACGTGGTGTTCCCCTACCACCAGGCCCTCGACGAGGCGCGCGAGAAGCTGCGCCAGGGCAAGCAGAAGATCGGGACCACCAAGCGCGGGATCGGGCCCTGCTACGCCGACAAGGCGGCCCGGACCGGGATCCGGGTGGCCGACCTCTACCGCCCCGAGCGCTTCGCCGACCGGCTGCGCCGCGCGCTCGACGAGAAGAACGCGGTCCTGCACCACCTCTTCGGCGCCCCGCCGCTCGAGTTCGAGCCGATCCACGCCGCCTACCTGGCGGCGGCCGAGGCCCTCGAGCCCTACGTGACCGACTGCAGCACGCTCGTCCTCGACGCCCTCGACGAGGGGCAGGAGATCCTGTTCGAGGGCGCCCAGGGCGTGATGCTCGACATCGACCACGGGACCTACCCCTACGTGACCTCGAGCAACGCCTCGACGGCCGGCGTGGCGGTCGGCGCCGGCGTCCCGCCGGCGGCCGTCCAGCAGGTGCTCGGGATCGCCAAGGCCTACACGACCCGCGTCGGCGCCGGCCCCTTCCCGAGCGAGCTCCACGGCGAGCCGGGCGAGCGCCTGCGCGAGCTGGGTCACGAGTACGGCGCCACCACCGGCCGCCCGCGCCGCTGCGGCTGGCTCGACCTGGTCCAGCTCCGCTACGCGATCCGCCTCACGGGCACGACCGGGATCGTGCTGACCAAGCTCGACACCCTGGCCGGCTACGGCCCGATCCAGGTCGTGACCGGCTACCGCAAGGACGGGCTGGACCTCGCCGCCCCGCCGGCCCAGGAGGCCGACTGGGACGGGATCGAGCTCGTGACCGAGACCCTGGCCGAGATCCCCGAGGGCTTCGACTACGCCGGCTGCAAGGACTACGCCCAGCTGCCCCAGGCCGCGCGCGACTACGTCGAGTTCGTCGAGGCCAAGCTCGCGACCCCCGTCGTCATGGTCTCCACCGGCCCCCAGCGCTCGGCCCTGATCCAGCGCGGGAAGCCGGTGTTCGCGGTGTGAAGGAGGCGAGGAGCGACTCCATGCCTGCACCCGCCC
>CALDQK010000759.1 GCA_937911525.1 uncultured bacterium | reverse complement strand
GTAGATTTTGAGCTCCACCTGGCGCCTCTCTTCAGCCTCTTCCAGCTCGCGTTCGACCGAGCCGACCAGCCGCTGGACCAGCCAGTGTCCGAGCCAGCCCGTCGGCCGCAGGCGGAGTCGTTCGCTCGCGAGCCGGCGCCGCTCGCGCAGCTCGCGGGTCAGCCGCGTGACGAGGCAGCCGCCCAGCCCGTCCTCCCGACAGGCGCCGACCATGCGCCGGAGGACCAACAGGATCTGCCGTCGGCCGCGCTCGGAGAGCAGGTCACGGGCGTCGGGCGTGCTGCCAATGATCAGCAGGTCACGCAGCGGGAGCTGATCCAGGCCGGCCTCGAGGTAGGCGTCCGGGTGGGTGTCGTAGGCGAAGTCGAGGAAGCGCTGGTCCTCCCGCTCGAGCGCCACGAAGCCGAGGGGATCGCGCGCGCGCCTGGCCTCCATCGCGCGCTGCAGCGCCGCGCGCACCTCGTCGAGCCACGCTTGGCCAGCCGGGCTGAGCAGGGGGCGGGTCTCTTCGCTGAAGCGACGCACGTAGCGGTCGCCGTAGCCGAGGTAGTAGGAGGGCGGCTCCTCCTCCGGCAGGCGGCGCACGAAGTCGTCCGCGCGGCAGCGGTAGTAGTCCAGCCCGCCCTCGGCGGGGCAGGCCCCCGGCGGCTCGGGCGTGGAGGGCTGAGCTCGCGCGGCGGGAGCCAGGCAGAGCAGCGCGCAGACGAGGGCGAGCGAGCGAAGGGCGGGCATGAGTCCCCAGCTTAGCGGGGGGAGGGCGCCGAGCGGCCAGCGAGGTTGAGTGAGTCTTGGCGATCCCCAGCACGCCACTCGTGGATCAGTCAGCCGGGAAGAGCACGCTCACTGCCCCTTGGCTTGGTGCCCGGGCCAGGCAGAATCGGCCCTTATGCACGTGATCGCTGACCTGTGCCTGGTCCCGCTCGGGGTCGGGGTGTCCGTCTCCCGCTACGTGGCTGCTTGCCAGGAGGTGTTCCGCGAGGCTGGCCTCGAGCCGCAAATGCACGCCTACGGGACGAACGTCGAGGGCGAGTGGGAGGAGGTGTTCGGCGCGATCCGCCGCTGCCACGAGGTCGTGCACGGGATGGGCGCGCCGCGGATCAGCTGCACGCTCAAGTTCGGCACTCGGACCGACCGCAGCCAGACCCGCGCCGACAAGGTCCAGAGCGTCGAGGAGAAGCTGGGCCAGTGAGCCGGCTGACGACCACCAACCACGACCGGGACAGCGCGGGCATGACCTACGTCTACCCCGTCGTGTCGCGGCGGGCCAAGGGCGTGAGCGTCGGGATCAACCTCAACCCCAACAACGCCTGCAACTGGCGCTGCGTCTACTGCCAGGTCCCCGACCTCGTCCGGGGCAAGGCGCCGCCGATCGACCTCGAGCAGCTGCGCGAGGAGCTGAACGCGCTGCTCGCCGACGTGGTCGAGGGCGACTTCATGACCCGCCAGGTGCCGGAGGGCTCACGCCGGCTCAACGACGTGGCCTTCTCGGGCAACGGCGAGCCGACGACCTCGCCCGAGTTCCCCGCCGCGCTCGAGGTCGTGGCCGAGGCCCTCGAGCGCTTCGAGCTGCTTGGCCAGATCAAGGTCGTCCTGATCAGCAACGGCTCCATGCACGGCCAGGCCCGCGTGCAGGAGGCGCTGAGCCGACTGGCGGAGCTGAACGGCGAGGTGTGGTTCAAGCTCGACAGCGCGACCCAGGAGGGGCTGGCCGCGACCAACTCGGTCGGCATGGACCCGGCGGATCACCTGGCGCGCTTGCGCGAGTGCGCGCGGCGCTGCCCGACCTGGATCCAGACCTGCCTCTTCAGCCGCGGCGGCGAGCCCCCGCGCGAGGCCGAGCTCTCGGCCTACCTCGAGGCCCTGCGCGAGCTGGTCGCCGACGAGGTCCCCCTGCGCGGGGTGCTGCTCTACTCGCTCGCGCGTCAGAGCTATCAGCCCGAGGCCAGCGAGCTGGGTCGGCTGGAGCAGAGCTGGCTGGAGGGCTTCGCGGCGCGGATCGAAGCGCTGGGGCTCGAGGTGCGCGCCAGCGCCTGAGCGACCGCAGCGCTCCGCGAAACCCTTATGATCCGCGGCCTACCAAGCGAATCCGAGGAGGCCGCATGAGCGACGAAGACGTCAAGATCACTTCCGTACTCAAGGAGGAGCGCGTCTTCGACCCCCCGGCAGAGTTCGGCGCTTCGCTGGGCGGCGCGCGGGTCGGCTCCATGGAGGCCTACCAGGCTCTCCACAAGCGCTCGCTCGAGGACCCCGACGGGTTCTGGGGTGAGATCGCGGGCCAGCTCGACTGGTTCGAGCCCTGGAGCAAGGTCTGCGAGTGGAACCTGCCCGACGCCAAGTGGTTCGTCGGCGGCAAGACCAACCTCTGCCACAACGCGGTGACCCGTCAGGTCAACAACGGCCAGGGCGACGAGGTCGCGATCATTTGGGAGGGCGAGGCGGTCGGCCCCGACGGCCCTGAGATCCGCAACCTGACCTACGCCGACCTGGAGCGCGAGACGGCCAAGTGCGCCAACGCGCTCAAGTCGCTCGGCGTCAAGAAGGGCGACGTCGTCACGATCTACATGGGCATGGTGCCCGAGCTGGCGATCGCGGTCCTGGCCTGCGCCCGGATCGGCGCGCCGCACTCGGTGATCTTCGGCGGCTTCAGCGCGCACGCGATCAGCGATCGCGTCAACGACGCCGAGAGCTCGGTCGTGATCACCTGCGACGGCAGCTGGCGCCGCGGCAAGGTCGTGCCGCTCAAGGCCAACGTGGACGAGGCCACGACCATGACCGACAAGATCAAGACGGTCCTGGTCTACGAGCGCTGCCAGAACGAGGTCAGCTGGACCGAGGGTCGCGACCACAAGTGGAGCGAGGTGGTCGGAGCCGCCAGCGAGGACTGCCCCTGCGAGCCCATGGACAGCGAGGACATGCTCTTCCTGCTCTACACCTCGGGCTCGACCGGCAAGCCGAAGGGGATCGTGCACACGACCGGCGGCTACATGGTCTACACCTACCTGACCAGCCAGCTGACCTTCAACCTGCGCCCCGAGCAGAACCAGGTGTTCTGGTGCACCGCGGACGTCGGCTGGATCACCGGGCACAGCTACATCATCTACGGGATCCTGCCGAACCGCGTCCCGAGCCTGATGTTCGAGGGCGCGCCCAATCACCCGGAGCCGGATCGCTTCTGGGACATCTGCGAGCGCCACCAGGTCACGCAGTTCTATACGGCCCCGACCGCGATCCGCGCCTTCATGAAGTGGGGCGACGAGCACGTCACCAAGCACGACCTGAGCAGCCTCAAGATGCTCGGCACCGTGGGTGAGCCGATCAACCCCGAGGCCTGGATGTGGTACCGCGAGGTGGTCGGCGGCAACCGCTGCCCGATCGTCGACACCTGGTGGCAGAC
>CALDQK010000758.1 GCA_937911525.1 uncultured bacterium | reverse complement strand
TGATCCTCGAGGTGCTCGCGGGGCTGCGCTCGCCCCAGGAGGCGAGCGAGGCGGTCGGGCTCTCGACGCAGCGCTACTACACGCTGGAGGCGCGCGCGATCGAGGGGCTGGTCGCGGCGCTGGAGCCCCGCCCGCGCGGCGGAGGGCGACGCAAGAGCCCGGACAAGGAGCGCGCCGAGCTCGAGGCGCGCTGCGAGCAGCTGGAGCAGGAGCTGCGCCGCGCGCAGGCCCTGGTCCGGGTCGCGCGGCGCTCGATCAAGGTCCCGGCGGCGCCGAGCAAGAAGGACCGTGAGAAGGCGCGCAAGACGGCCAAGGCGAAGGGCAAGCGCGGCCCGCGCCGGCCGACCGTGCGCGCGCGCAAGCTGGCGAGCAAGCTGAAGCCGTCCGGCCCAGACGGCGGCGACGGTGGCGCCGAGGCGGGGAGCGACGACGACGGCGACGCCGCCCGGAGGGAGGCGTCATGAGCGCCGGGACCGACGCCGAGCTGGCCTGGCGGGCCCGCGCGGCGACGCGCCTCTCTCAGCGGGCCTTCGCCCGCCTGATCGGGGCGCACCCGAGCACGGTCGCCGAGTGGGAGAGCGGACGGGGTCGCGTCGCGCGACTCACGCGCAGCCTGCTGCGCCTGGTCGAGGCGGACCCGTGGCTGGCGCGCACGGTGCTGCTCGGCCAGGGCGAGCGCTGCAAGTGCTCGTCCTGCCAGGGCACCGTGTGGGTGAGGCGAGCGGATCGCTCGCCTCGCCCGGGCGGGTGTGCAAACCCTGCGTTTGCAGCCCCCTGCGCGGAACTGCTACCACCCTTTCATGACCCACTCCCCGGGTCCTCCCCAGGCTGCCAAGGCTCTACGGAGCCGTCTGTCGGACGCGAGCCCTAGCGTGCGCTCTGAACCGACCACGGAGAGCGACCATGGCGCGACCGCCCAAGGGACCCCAGCTCGTCGACGGCCTCGACGGAGACGAGCGGAGCAAGGAGCGCCTGCGCGCCGTCCTGGAGACGGTCGCGGGCGAGGCGCCGATCCGCGAGGTGTGCGAGCGGCTCGGGATCAAGGAGGCGCGCTTCCACACGCTCCGCAAGGAGGCGCTGCAGGCCGCGCTGGAGGGGCTGGCGCCCAAGCCCCTCGGCCGGCCGCGCAAGCCAGCGCCCAGCGCGGAGACCCAGCGCGTGGCCGAGCTCGAGGCGCGGGTCGAGCGACTCGAGACCGAGCTGGAGGCGAGTCGGATCCGCGAGGAGCTGGCGACGGCCTTCCCAGAGCGCTTCGGCGCTCAAAAGGGGGGCGCTGCGGCGCAGCCCACGAATCGGGCCGCGCGCCGCAGGGCGGCGAGGGCGCAGCAGAAGGCGGCGAAGCGAGCGGCGGGGCGCCGTCGCTAGTCGCCGCCGAGCAGGTCGCGCGGGTGCGCGGTCTGCTGGAGGCTCAGGCGACCCAGGCCGAGCCCGGCCGCCGGCGCGGCCTGGCCGGCCAGCGCGAGCTGCGCCAGCGGGAGCGCAGCGCGCGCCAGCGCGCGGCGCAGCTGCTGGAGGAGCGCTCGCTCACCCTGAGGCAAGGCGCGGCGCTGCTCGGCGTGTCGGCCAGCGCGCTCGCCAAGTGGGCGCAGCTCGGCGCGGAGCGGGTCATGGCGCTCGGGCGGCGACCGAAGCGCGCAGACGCAGCGGCGCGGAGCGCAGCGATCGGGACGCTGCGCGAGGCAGGCGCTCACGTCGGCCTGGATCGCTTGGCGGCGATCCACCCGGCGGTGCCGCGCAACGAGCTGCGCGAGCTGCTGCGCCGCTATCGGGCCTGGGAAGCGGTCGCCAAGCTCGAGGAAGGAGAGGAGGGCGAAGAGCGCGAGGAGCTCGAGTGGCTCGTCCCCGGGGCGGTCTGGGCGACGGACTTCACGCGGATCGGCGCCGATCTCCCGCCCTCTATGAGCACGTCGGCGCCGCTGGCGCTCGTCGTGCGCGACCTGGCCTCCCACCGCGTGCTCGCCGTCGTCCCTGCGCAGAGCGAGAACGCTGAGATCGTGCGCGAGACCCTCGAGGCGCTCGTGCGCCTGCACGGCGCGCCGCTGGTGCTCAAATCCGACAACGGCTCAGGCTTCGTCGCCGAAGGCGCACGAGAGCTGTGCGCGCGAGAGGGCGTCCTGCAGCTCTACAGCCCGCCGGGCTGCCCCGCCTACAACGGCGCGGTCGAGGCCAGCAACGCCTGGCTGAAGCGCGACCTGCGCCACCTGCTGCGAGTCGGAGCGCCGGCGGATGAGGCCGCGGACCTGCTCGAGGCGGCGCGCACGCTCCGCAACTCGACCGGCCGCCCGTGGGGCGCGGGTGGGCCTACGCCCGACGAGCGCTGGCTGGAGCGCGCGCCGATCTCGGCCAGCGCCCGCTTCCTGCTCCAGCTCGAGGTCGAGCTGTGCGCCGCGGAGCAGCGCAAGCTGCGCGGGCTGGCGCCGCCGGCTGCGCTGAGTCATGAAGAAGAGGCCGAGATCGGCCGATACGTCATTCGCCGCGCGCTCGTCGCGCACGGCTTTCTGGTGATCCGGAGGAGGCGCATTTCTCTATGACTTAACGCCCTGATCTGTCCGGTCATTTGTGGCGGACTACACCCTGAGGCTCGAGGGTTGGCAGGGAGATCCGGCCGACCTCTCGGGGTGGCAAGCGGAGGAAGGTGTTGAAGACCTGGAGCATCTTGCTGTCGCGCGAGGCGACCAGCGCGAGGTCATCTTCGAGCGAGAGGCCTGCGACCTGGCTTGGCGCAATCTGCGTTGCAGCCACGATTCCGGTTTGGACGAGCAACCCGTCAGAGGGCGAAGTGCCCGCCAGGACTTCCGCGCGGTTGTCGAAGCCGTCGCCATCGGTGTCCTTGAGGTCGGGCCGTGAGCCTGCGATTGCCTCCGCCAGGTCCGATAGACCATCGCCGTCGCGGTCAGCTCGAGGCTGTCGCTGCATGGGAACCGTCGGAATCGTGGTTTGGCTGGTAGGGCGCACCGAGGCGCGGAACGCCACTGTGCCCACGGCCAAGTCGTTCCGCCGCAGGTAGTGGAGGCGATAGCGAGTGCCTGGTGTCAGGAGCAGTCCGCGCGTGAAGCCGGCTTCGTTGCTGCCCCCGCGGCGCTCGATGCGCTTCGTATCCACGTTCTCGAGCGCCCACAGGTAGGGGTCGCTCTGCGCCTCGGCGATGCTTGCGCAGACCAGCAAGAGCGTAGCTGCGAGGGGGAGAGGAGGAGTCTTCATAGCAGTGCCTCTGCGGTTGAGAGACCGCGCGGAGGCAGTCCTTCTCCGTTGGCCAGCTCGGGTGACGAGGGCAACGGGCGGATGCTCCGCTCCTTGGCTAAATCTGTAGTCGGATCGGGCAGACCGGCTGCACTGTTCTTGCGCAGCGGGCTCATGGCAGAGCCTCGGGGTCGGCCGGAGTGCGAGAGAGCCTGGCGGTGCTCGTGCACAGGGCACGCCGAGCCGAGTCTCGTCGCAGGTGTCGAAGCCAGGGCCGATCGGCAAGTGCCGGTCGCGAGAAGGCCCGGATCCGTGTTTAGGGCTGGATCGTGAAGGCTGGCACGCTTCCCACTACGTGCAGCCCAGCCAATCTGTCTTCGCTAAGCGCTCAGTGAGCACCCCTCCCATGACCACGGCGTTAACGTTAACGAGGCCGCTAGCGCCTAGCAAGGAAGGTTCGCAAACCCTGGTACTGTCTAGCCGGGTGACCCTTACTGAGAGTTCTGTAGAGGGATTCGCCCGAGCCTCACGGTCGCGGGTGAGCCGGGCGGGTGCTCTCTGGGGCCCTTAGCGCTTGGGCCCGATCTCGAGGAGGTGTGTCAGGCGCGAGGCGTCCTCGTGGAAGGTCACGATCTCGTCGTGGCTTAGGCGCGGGTTGCCGAAGGCCTTGGCGTAGATGTAGTCGTAGCCCTTGGCCGGGCGGTTGCGCCCCCAGCAGGCGTCGAGGTGCACCTCGGGCACGCCGAGGGCGATCTCCTCCAGGAACATGTAGCCCAGGCTCGCGGTGTTGTGCGAGTGGTAGTACGCCCCCGCCAGGGAGGTGTAGTTCATGCTCTTGAGCGCGCCGTTGTAGCGCTTGTAGGTCTGCCCGTCCTCTGCGACACGGTCCTCGCCGGCGTCGGGCCAGCAGGGGGCGTGGTAGATCCCGTCGCCGAAGGCCTTGCCGGTGATGTGCACACCCTTGGGCAGGTTCTCGGGCATCAGCAGGCCCGAGCGCGAGATACCCATCAGGTTCTCGGTGCGCGTGCCGTGCCAGCCGACGATCTTGCCCGTCGCGTTGGGGCGCGCGAGCATCTTGCTCGCGTAGCTCTCGAAGCCCGGCTGCTTGCCGTTGCGCTCCAGGCGCCAGGCGCGGCGCACCTCGAGCTTGTTGAAGAAGTTGCTGTTGCGCGGGGACTGGCCCTTGTCGAAGTAGCCGCGCACGCGCTCGAACTCCTCGTCGCCGCGCTCGAGCGCCTCCAGCGCGCAGCTGAGGCCCTCGTACCAGACCTCCACCGGGTCGTCCGACTCGGCCGCCTCCGCGAAGACCTCCTTCTGCAGGTAGGTGTCGCGCAGCAGGGTCAGGAACTCGCGCTCCTTCTCGATCCGCTCCTTGTCCTTGAGCAGGATCAAGTCGAGGTTCAGCCGCCCCCCGCGACGCGCGTGATCGATGTTGCGCGGGATCGCCGAGAGGTAGTCGTTGGTCAGGTCGATCAGGCGGTTGTGGCTGGCCTTGTTCTCGACCGCCTTCTCGATCGCGTCGAGCAAGTCGGCGCCCCGGTCGAGCTGGCTGTCGTGGAGGTTGCCGAGGGGGGCCGCCTCGCTGGCGCCGGCCGAGCTGCTCAAGCCGGCCCGCACGGCCTTGCCGACCGAGCCATACATGATCTTGAGCAGGTCGCGGACCTGCGGGTGGAAGGTGCGCGTCGACTTCTTGCGCTTCTTCTTCTTGGCGCCCGCGACGTCCACACCCTTGGCCGCGGCCTTGGCCCGCTCGTCGTGCTCGCTGCGCATCTCGACGCGCACGTAGCCCTTGGCGAGCTTGGAGTTGATCTTCTTCTGGAGCGTGCGCCGCGCGGCGTCCAGGGTGGCGCAGCGCACGCGCTGGAACTGACCGCTCTGGCCGACGCGCCCGTAGTTGAAGACGCACTCGAACTGGCCGCCGACCTCGTGAATGTGGGCCTTGTAGAACTTGTTCGAGCCGAGCGCGGTCGCGCCCGTCCGCTTGCCCGTCAGGTCCGTCCAGTTGAGGGTCGTCTCGTCGTAGATCCCCTTCTGGGCCGAGTCGTCCTTGGGGGGATCCGCCGGAGCGGCCGCAGCCGGCTTGGGCGCGGCGGCCTTCTTGGGGGTTGGCTTCGGCGTCGCTGCCTTCGGCTTAGCCGCCTTCTTGGTGGCGGTCTTCTTCTTGGCCGCCTTCTTGGTGGCGGTCTTCTTCTTGGCCGCCTTCTTTGTGGCGGTCTTCTTCTTGGTCGCCTTCTTCTTGGTGGCGGTCTTCTTCTTGGCCGCCTTCTTGGTGGCGGTCTTCTTCTTG
>CALDQK010000757.1 GCA_937911525.1 uncultured bacterium | reverse complement strand
CAAGGGCCTGGCCCTGGCCCGGGAGTCCGTCGAGCGCCAGCGCGCCTGGCTGAGGGGCCGCCCGCGCGACCCCACCGCCCGCCGCAACCTGGCCGTCGTGCTCGAGCGCCTCGGCTCGAGCGAAATGGAGCTGGGCGAGAGCGAGCGGGCCCAGGCCCACTTCGAGCAGAGCGCGAAGCTCCGGCGCGGCCTCCAGCAGGAGTTCCCCCAGGACGCCGAGGCGCTGGGCGACCTGGCCCTGATCCTCGACCGCCTGGGCGACCTCGCCAGCAGCCGCCGCGACCACTCGACCGCGCACAAGAGCCACCGCGAGGCCGTCGAGCTCCTCCGCCGCGAGCTGGCCGGGGTCGAGGGCCCCGACCGCCGCCAGCGGAGCAACCTCGCGATCCTGCTCCGCAAGCTCGGCGACCACGAGCTCTTCGACCGCGACCTCGCCCAGGCTCGCGCCCTCTACGAGCAGGCCAGGCAGCTGCAGCTCGGCCTGCTGAAGGAGCGCCCGACCGACGGCGGCCAGGCGCTCGAGCTCGCGGTGACCCACGACCGCGAGGCGGCCCTCGCCGAGCAGGAGGGGCGCCTCGAGGAGGCCGAGCGCGGCTACCGGCGCGCGCTCT
Source organism: uncultured bacterium (assembly GCA_937911525.1). Taxonomy (GTDB): domain Bacteria; phylum Planctomycetota; class J058; order J058; family J058; genus NORP233. The sequence continues at coordinate 6,556 of CALDQK010000757.1, read as the reverse complement.
CGGTCTACCTCCAGCTCGCCCGCGCCAACCGCAGCTCCCTGCGCCTGGTCCGCACCCTCTCGGCCGGCTACGCCCGCCTGGCCAGCCTGCTGAGCCTGCGCGGCCAGGGCGCCGAGGCCCTGCGCCTGATCGACGCCGCCGACCGCCAGGCCGCCTCCCTCGCCAAGCAGGTCCCCGCCCACGTCGACCTGGCCCGCGACATGGCCGTAATGCGCTTTCAGCACGCCGAGCTGCAGGCCCGCCACGGCGTGCTCCCCCGCGCCCTCGAGCTCTATCGGGGCTCGCTCGAGGTCCTGAGCGCCCTGGTCGAGCGCGCCCCGCACCTCGCCCCAGAGCTGAAGCAGGTCCGCGAGCAGGTCGAGGCCGCCCGCGGCCATATCGCGCGCTTCACGCAGGAGGGCGCGCCCCCAGCCGAGGATCCGAGCGACGAGCTGGCCTACGCCCAGTTCCTCGCGGCGCGAGGCGAAGCCGCCGCCGCGGGCCAGGCCTACCTGCGCGCCCTGGCCGCGGACCTCGAGCCGGGCGACCAGCGCGAGGCCCTGCTCGGCGCGGCCAAGGCCTTCGCCCCGAGCGACCCCGCGCGGGCGAGCGAGCACCTGTCCGCCTGGTCCGCTGCCCTCGAGGCGGCCTCGCAGCAGGCCCGCGCCGCCAGCGCGGCGACCCCTCCCCACTCCCCCCAGCGCCGGTCCCCCGAGCGCGAGGCCGCCGAGCGACGCACGCGCCGGCTCCTGAGCCAACGCGAGGTCGCAGCCCGCTCGCGCGAGCTCTCGCCCCTGCGCCAGGAGCCGGTGTGGGCCGAGGTGTTCCCGCCCAAGTAGCCGCAGGCGCTCCGCCCGATAGGCTGAGCGGGTGAGCGATCCCCTCAGCGAGCTCCGAGCGCTGCACGCCGCCGTCGACGCCGAGGTCGCCGAGCTGAGCGCGCTCCACCAGGGGCGCCTCCAGTGCGCCCGCGGCTGCGCCGGCTGCTGCCTGGACGACCTGAGCGTGTTCGCGCTCGAGGCCGAGCGGATCCGCGCCGAGGCCGGCGAGCTGCTCCGCGAGGGGAGCCCCCACCCGCCCGGCGCCTGCGCCTTCCTCGACGGCGAGGGCGCCTGCCGGGTCTACGCCGCGCGGCCCTACGTGTGCCGCTCCCAGGGCCTGCCCCTGCGCTGGCTCGAGGAGCGCGAGGGCCAGGTCGTCGAGCTGCGCGACATTTGCCCGCTCAACGAGCCCGAGGACCAGCCGCCCCTGGAGGAGCTCGCCCCCGAGAGCTGCTGGCCGATTGGCCCCGTCGAGGCGCGCCTGCGCGAGCTGCAGGCCGCTCACGAACCGGAGACGCCGTTGCGCCGGGTGCCCTTGAGGGACCTCTTCCTCGCCTCTGAGAGCGGCGACGCCCAGTAGCGCCGTCCTCCTTGGCAGCCTTCCTTCCCTCTGGCGACCCCTCCGGGACGCGCTAGGCTCGAACCACGAAAGGAGTCGCCATGCGCCATAGATCCCTCTGGGGGGCGGCGTTGGTCGGCGCGAGCTTGCTCGGCTGCACCAGCGAAGACCCGACCCAGACGACGTCGCGGGCCTCGGCCGTGGACTCGGGCACCAGCAACACGCAGGTCGCCGCGAAGCCCAAGCTCGGTCCGCTCAAAGAATCGACCTTGACCCTCACCGGGTTGTGAGGCTCTTCGTGAGGCCAAAAGGTCACGCGAGCCCTGGAGGGGCTCCCCGGAGTGTCCAAAGCCGTCGTCAGCGTCTCGGACGCTGAGGCGCAAGTCAGCTACGACCCCAAGGTCAGCACCACCGACGACATGATCAAGGCGATCAAGGAGGCCGGCTTCGGCGCCAGCGTCAAAGAGTAGGCCGCCCGACCGAGAGCGAGGCCAGCGGACCCAGAGGTTCGCTGGCCTCCTTCGTTGGGCCTACTGGCCGCGCTCCTTGCGCGTCTTGTCGAGGAGCTCGCGCTGCTTGCGAATGATCCGCTTCAGCTGCGCCACGACCTCGGCCAGCTCCTCGATCCGGCCCATGCGCTCGACGATCTCGCGCAGGCGGAGGGCCACGGCGCGGGCGGCGTCGGCGGCGTCCTGGCTCAGCTGGGGCAGCGCCTCGGGCTCGCTGGCCTGGGCGACCTGCGCGGCCTCGGCGGCCTGGAGCGCGCGGGTCAGCTCCTCGCTGCCCACGCCCTCGAGGGCCGCCACGACCTGCTCACGCAGGCGGTTCCAGTTGGTCTGGTCGAGGATCTGGTTGGAGATCATCTCGACCACGACCCGCTCGACGTGCTCGGCGGCGCGGGCCACGACCTTGGCCACGTCGCGCTGAGTCGCCGGACCGCGGCGGAGGGCCTCCTCGCCCTGGCTGGCGAGCTCGCGGGCCAGGTCGTCCTCGTCGCGGGCCATGCGCTCGAGCTGCTGGCGCTCCTCGTAGAGCCGGCGCAGCAGCTCGTTCAGGAGCTGCTCCGGGCTGACCACGCGCAGCTGGAGCGAGGGCGAGCTGCCGGCCTTCTTGCCGCGCGGGTCGCCGTCGCGGGCCTCGACCCAGAGCGTGAGCGCCATCCGCGGGACGAGCTTCAGCTCGGCCAGGGGCTGGCTCCCCTCGGCCTCGGCGCGCTTGCCGCTGAAGCCCTCCAGCGCGATCACGCGCTCGCGGTCGTCCGGGCGCGGCGCCTCGGGCGCCTTCTTCTCCTCGCCCTCGCGCTCCTTCTGCTCGCCCTCTCCCTCCTTCTTGGCGGGGGGCGCCGGGCGGCCGCTGGGGCGGATCCGCAGCGTGCCCTCGCTGAGGCCGTAGTCGTCCTCGGCCCCGGCCAGGAAGCCGAAGGTCGCCTCCGGCGTGACGTTGAGGCCGACCCCGCTCAGCTCGAGGCGCGCGCTGGGGGCGCGGTCGACGACCGCGACCACGCCGAAGCGCGGCGGCGCCCCGAGGCCCGCCCCGTCGGCGTCGATCAGGCCCAGCCGGTATTGACCCGTCTCCTCGAGGGTCCACGAGACCGTGAAGGACTTCGCGCCCTGCTGGACCTCGCCCTCGAGCGTCCCCGCCAGGCGCTCCTCCTTCCCGCTCTGGGTCCGGTCGACCCAGGCCCGCACCAGCGCCTTGCTGGCGCGCGCGCGCAGGACCAGCTTGGTCCCGACCGGGAAGCTGAGGTTGCCGCTCTCGAGGGTCAGCTGCTGGGCCGGCTTGCCCGTGTAGCTCGGCGGCTCGACGGTGAGCTCGACCGCCTCCAGCCAGGGCGGCTCGACCGCCTTGACCTCGAAGGGGCCGAGGCGCTCGTCGTTGCCCTCCACGTGGAAGCTGAAGCTCTGCGGCAGGCGCTGGATCAAGACCCGGAACTGGCCATGGCCGAGGTCGTCGAAGGGGATCGGCTCCTCCGCGCCCGGGAGGCCCTCGCAGAGCAGGTAGACCCGCTTGGGGGTCACCCCGCTCTTGACGCCGACCACGAGCTCGAGGTCGCTGCCCTGGGCGACCGGCCAGGGCTGCGCGCCCAGGTCCACCGGCTGACCGTTGAGGCTGACCAGCTGCAGGTAGGTGTCCTGGGGCCAGTGCACGTCGTCGCGCAGGAGCAGGTTGCGGTAGGCCCAGGTGCGCGCCTCCTGCGGGTAGCCCCGCGCGAGCACCCCGGCCAGGGCCAGCGCCAGCCCGGCCAGGGCCAGGCGCTTGAGCACCGGCTGGAAGGGGACCGCGGCGCCGGGCGTCAGCTCGGGCGCGACCCCCTCGACGTCGCTCACGACCTCGGCCGCCAGCTCGGCGCTGGTCGCCTCCGAGCGCTCGCCGGCCGCGAACTGGACCGCGCTCAGCAGGCGCCAGCCGAGCTGGGGGTGGCTGCGCTCGTAGGCGCGGGCCAGCTCGACCTCGGGCAGGGGGCGCACGCCGGGCTGGAGGACGAAGCGCCAGGCCTCGACGCCCAGCCAGGTGATCCCCGTCAGCCACAGGGCCAGGCGCGGGGTCCACTCCAGCCGCAGGGGCCGGTCGAGGGCGTAGCTGATCAGGGCGCACAGGACGGCGACCACCACCAGGCGCGCGCCGCCGCGCCCGAGCAGGGCCAGGCGCACGGTCCGGCGCAGCGCGCCCAGGCGCTCGCGGATCTTCGGTCCCAGTCTTGGCGCCGTCACGTTCGCGCCTCGGAAGAGTCGGCAGCTCTGCCACTCACACTTGAAGGGCTGTTCGCATCTGGAGCCACGCGATCGTGGGTGAGTGCGCTGCCGACTCTGGGCCCCAAGCTGGGGGTCTGGGGGGCACCGCCCCCCAGGAGTGTCTGCGTAGCCATCAGATCATCTTGCTCTTCTTGCGGACGACCCACTCCACGCCCAGGAGCAGGCACAGGAGCGCGAGCACGTGCCAGCCGTCCCAGAGCGGGATCGGCGGCTCGGCCACGGTCAGCTGCTCGGTCCGCAGCGGGATCTGCTCGGGCAGGGCGCCGACCTCGGCCGGCGCGACCACCGCGCCGCTGGTCGCGGCGGCGATCCCGCCCAGGAGCTCGAGGTCCAGGCTGTGCACGAGGAACTCGACGTTGCTCTGGCGCACGCTCAGCTGGACGCTCTCGGGCGCCTTGCCCGGGTCGTCGTCGGGGAGCTTGATCGAGACCTCGAGCGGCCCCGGGCGCGGCGGCAGGAAGCTGCCCGTGAACCAGCCCGGGCGCTTCTGGATCGGCTCCAGCGTGACCTCGAGCTCGTCGTCGCCGCTCTTGGCGCGCGCCTTGAGGCTGCCCGCCTGCAGCGGCCGGAAGCTGGGGTCGAAGGCCTGGGCGCGCAGCCGGACCGGCTCGCCCAGCTCGTAGAGCTCCTTGTCGGTGATCAGCTCGACGCGCTTGCGCCCGCCGGCCAGGCGGCCCTGGATCAGGAAGCGGAGCATCGAGACCCAGTAGCGGTCATAGACCTCCGCCGCGACCGAGCGCCAGCGCCAGGTCTCGTCCGTGCCCTGGAACAGGACCGGCCCGCCCTGGAAGTAGTGGGCGACCACCAGCGGCCGCCCCTCGCGGTTGGCGGTGCTGCCCGCGCTGGCCAGGTCGTGGCGGACCAGGACCAGAGCGCCGGCCTTCTCGCGCTTGACCGGGTAGCTGAAGAAGGGCCCCGGCAGGCGGGACCACAGGGCCCGACAGCGCTCGGGCTGGGCCGCGATCCGGGTCGCGGGGTGATCGCCGCCGTCCAGGGTCGCCTTGAGCGGCGCCCGCCGCGTCACGGCGCCGTCGCTGAAGTCGATCAGGTCGCCCGGCACGACCGGGAGCAGGTCCAGGATCGGCTTCAGCTCGGGCCGGCCCAGGAAGCGCCCGGAGTACTTCGGCCCCGGGACGTAGAGCAGCCCGCCGTGATACTCGGCCACGAAGCGCTTGAGCGCCTCGGCGGTCTCGGTCGAGAAGGCGACCGGGTTCGGGTCGAGGAGCACCACGCAGTCGAACTCCTGCAGCGCCTCCAGCGTCGTGGGCAGGCTCTCGATGCGCACGTTGCCGGGCTGCTTGAAGCCCTCCACGGCGCTCTGTAGCCACACGCTGACCTTGACCGACTTCTCGCGGATCGAGCGCGCGCGCAGGAAGTGGTATTCGAAGCAGGGCCCGCCCGCGACCAGGAGCACCCGGGTCGTCTCCTCGGTCACCTTGACCGGCGCGCTCTTGGCGTCGTCGCTGGTGATCGGCTCTTCGCCCGGGGCCTGCTCGCTCTTGGTCACGAGCCGGACCTCGTAGACGTAGCTCCCCGCGGCCTCGGGCTCGTGGCCGCGGAACACGAAGGGCTTGCTCGTCTCGGGGCCCGCCGGCGGGGTCCAGTCGACGCGCTCCAGCTCCTTGGTCGCCTCGCCCTTGCTGACCGAGAGCACGACCTGGAGCGGGACCTTGGCGTAGCCGCGGGCCCGCACGTTGGCCTCGATCACGAGGGGGTCGCCCAGGAGCACCCGCGGCGGCGCGCCCAGCTCGGCGATGCCGAAATCGATGACGACGGCGAGCTTCTTGGCCAGCAGGACGACCGGGATCATCGTCAGCACCAGCATCGTCGCATGCCAGGCGATCCGCCCGCGCGACGATGGGCGGGCTTCGTCCCCGTCCGCGCCTGCCGCCGTATCGATCCCGGCGCTGCCCGGCTGGACGAAATAGCCGCGGTGCCGCCGCGTCTGGATCGCGAGGAAGGTGGCGTACAGCGCGATCGTTATGCCTGCGAACAGGGCGCCCTGCAGCGGCGTGAGCGTCGGATCGGCGGTCGAGATGGTGAAGCGCGGCAGGATCAGCGACATGGTGGCGAGCGGCGCAAGGACGGCGAGAAATGTCTGGGCGCCCTGCAGGTTGAAACTCTGCTCGCCGTGACGCAGGCCGCCGAGCAGAAGCGCGAGCCCGACCATGCCGTTGAGCACGATCATGACCACGGCAAGCATCGTGTCGCGCGCCAGCGTCGGGTTGGCCGAACCGGTCAGCATGACGGCGGCGATCAGCGAGACTTCGATGACGATGACGGCGAGCGTCAGGATCAGCGTGCCGTACGGTTCGCCGAGCGCATGGGCCAGCGCGTCGGCATGGCGCACCACGGCGAAGCTCGACCACAGCATCACGGCGAAGATCCAGCAAAAGACCAGCGCCGTCCGCGCCGTGTCGGTCAGGTCCGAGAGCCACGCGGCC
>CALDQK010000756.1 GCA_937911525.1 uncultured bacterium | reverse complement strand
CGAGCCTCGGCCTCGCGCGCGCGCAGATCCGCGGCCAGACGATCGGCCCGCTCCGCCCGCTCCCGCGCGGAGCGCAGGTCCTGCCGCGCCTCGCTCAGCTCCCGCTCGCGCTGTCGCAGCTGACCCTGGCGACGGGTCAGCTCCTCGCGCAGCCCGCTCGCGTCGCCCCCGCTCGCCTGGGCGAGCTCGAGCTCGCCGCGGAGCCGAGTCAGCTCCTGCTCGGCCGCGCTCTGGGCGGCGTGGGCCTGCTCGGCGCTCGCCTGCGCGGCCTGGAGGTCCGCGGCCGCGCCGCGGAGCCGCTCGAGCTCGGCCAGAGCCGGCTCGCCCGCGGCGGGGGCGGGGGCGAGCTGACGCCCGAGCGCGAGCCCGATCAGCAGCAGCGCTGCGGCGATCAGGGGGACGCTCCAAGCGGGCAGGCGGAGCAGGAGGCCTTGGGGAGCTGGGGCCTGCGCCTGAGCCATGGCCGGGAGCGGCGCTGGAGTCGGGGTCGAGGCCGAGACCGGAGCCTCCTGGACCAGGCCTTCCTCGGCCAGGCGGCCGAGGGTAGCGCTGAGCAGGCCCGCCGGGACCGGCGAGGGGGCGAGCTCGGGCTCCTCCGGGTGGGGAGCCGGCTCGAGCGGGAGCCGCGCCAGCGTGCGCTCGAGCAAGCCCGCGGGCGGGGTCAGCGCGGGGAGCTCGGGCTGGCCCGAGAGCGCCGCGTCCAGGGCGGCGAAGCGGGTGCGCAGCGCCGCCGAGCAGCCCAGGGCGCGCTCGAGCGCCTCGGCCTCGGCCGGCTCGAGGTTGCCCTCCAGCAGGTCCGCGAGCTCTTCGTCGCTGGCCTGCGGGCAGGCCTCGCCCGGGCGCACCAGGCCCTCGGCCTCGAGCTGCGCCAGCGCGCGCCCGAAGAGGCCGGGCGGCGGGGAGAGCGGAGGAAGGGACCCGGCCAGCTCCAGCGCCGCGGCGCGCTCGGGGTCTCGCGCCAGGAGCGCCTCGTCGCCGATTCCCTCCAGGGCGTCCGCCAGCTCGGCGTCGCGCGGGAGCTCGACCAGGCGCTCGGTGACGCGCGGCTCCAGCTCGCCGGGCGGATCGAGGCTCGGCAAACGCAGGGGCTCGGGGAGCACGCTGGCCAGGTCCTCGGAGCGAGCCCGCAGGGCTGCGTCGCGCTCCAGCTCGGCCGCCAGGGCGTCGGCCACGGCGGGGTCGAGCAGGCCCTCGAGGTGGTCGGCCAGCTCGGGATCGCTCCAGCTCGGGTGCGGACCGCTCACGGCAGCGCCCCCACGGACTCGATCACTTCGAGCGCCTTGACGCGCACCTTGCTGCGGATCCGGTGCACGCGCGACTTCATGGCGCCCACGCTCACGTCGTGCTCCTCGGCCAGGGTCTTGAGGCGGACTCCCTCGATCGCGTGCAGCAAGAAGAGCTCGCGCTCGTCGTTGCCGAGGCTGGCCAGGGCCAGGTCGAGGGCCTTCTGCTTGACCTCGCTGGCCTCGTCCTGCTCCGGCTCGATCGCGGCGGGCTCCCACTCCAGGCTCGAGGTGCGCTGGCTCTTGCGGGCCACTTCGCGGGTCGTGTTGGCCGCGATCGTGAGGATCCACGAGGTGAGCCGCTCGGGCGCCCGCAGGCGCGGGAGCGCGCGCAGCGCCCGCACGAAGGTCTCCTGCGTCGCCTCCTCGGCCATGCCGTGGTTGCGACAGAGTCGGAGGCTGAGCGCGAACACACGCGGCAAGTAGGCCTTGGTGAAGGCCTCGACCGCTTCCCGCTCTCCTTCGATCGCTGCATCGATCTGCTCCGGCGTCAGACTGCCCATTCCCCCCCCATTCCCGACTCTCCCTAGTAGCCGAGGAGCCCCCGCTCCGTGTGCACCACCCGCGGCGTGTCGAACCACTCCAGGAAGTAGTTCAGGCGCGAGTCGTCGACCAGGAAGTTGATCCCGCCCCAGTCCTCGGTCCCCTGCTCGGTGCGCCGCGCGCCGCCCTGGATCAGGGTCAGCAGCGACCAGCGCGAGCTCTTCAGGTAGCGATCCTGCGTCGGCAGGTAGACCTGCGAGCTGGAGGCGTGGAAGAGCACGTCCAGCGGCCCGACCCCGACGTGGAAGCGGGAGCCGTCGCTCTGGTGGCTGTAGAGGAAGGGGAACCAGAGGTTCGTCGGCTCGCGCCGCGGGCTGAACTCGATCAGCTTCGGGTTCCCGTCCGCCCCGCGCACGGTGAGCACGAGCTCGTCCCCGCGCTCGAGGGCGTCGCGCAGGCGCAGGTTGCGGTCGAGGAGCAAGCCCGCGGCCTCCTCGCCGAGCACGTCCAACGGACGCAGGCCGGCCACCCCCAGCGGCGCGCCGCGCGCGACGCGCGTCACGAGCACGTCGCCCGGCTCGCTGCCGCGCGGGCGCAGGGGAGGGGGCAGGTCGCGCACGTCGACCAGCTCGACCCCGCGCCAACGCGAGCGGTCGGGACGGAGCGGGCGGGTCGGGACCCACTGCTGGCGCAGGCTGAGGGGAGCGCGCACGACGAGCTCCTCCTCGCCGCGGCGCACGAGCAGGTCGAGGCTGAGCCAGCCGACCCCGCACAGATAGTCGCTGAGGTCCTCGCTGGAGCGGACCTCGTGCGCCGCGGGCAGCCCACGCAGGACGCCGGGCGCGGGCGGCTCTTCGCGCTCGGCAGGGACCACGCGCTGCTGCGCGCTCGGCTCCCAGGAGTCGTAGCTGACCGGGTTGGCGGGGTCCTGGGCGAGGACCTCGCTGAAGGAGAGGCCCGGGCCGACCTCCAGCTGCAAGGACTCGCCGTGCGAGCGGCGGATCGCCGCCCCGTTCTCGGGCAGCCGCGGCGCGACCCACAGGATCCGGTCGCCGGCCTCGAGCCGGCTGTCGGGCTCGAGCCGATTGCTGACCAGGACGCCTTCGTCGTCGTCGTGGAGGGCGACGCCGAGGGCCGCCCCGATGTCACCGCGCGCAGGCCGCGCGAGGAGCTCGCCGTCCCAGGCGACCGCGAGGCGCTGGCCGCTCGCGGTCTCGACGGGCGCGCGCGCGGGAAGCGCCCGGTCGTCGAAGGGGACGAGGTAGCTGTGGCAGCCGACGCAGAGCGAGAGCGCCAGCGCGAGGGCAGTCCGCTTCACAGGTCGTCTCCGAACTCGAGGAACCAGAACAGGCGCAGCCGGCTGCGCTCGTCGCCCGTCAGGGGGTCTCGCTCGCGCTGCCACTCGAGCAGGTTGGCCAGTGCTCCCCACTGGAAGCACTCGCGATAGCGCGAGTGTCCGCTGCGCGGATCCGCGACGTATTCGTGCGCCTTCCAGGTCCGCCAGAAGAAGAGCGTGTCGAGTGGCCCGAAGGCGAAGGCGTCGCCGGTCGCGCTCGAGCGCTGCTCGAAGAGGAAGGGGACGTGGTTCTTGCTCGACTCGCCCACCCGATCCTCGGCGAGCGCGGCCAGCTCGAAGGCCTCCCCGTCGGGCCGGCGACCCTCGAGGTAGACCTCCCGGCGGCGGGCGTCGCGCAGGCGCGCCTGCAGGCTCGCGGCGTCGGTGACGGGCTCGCCGTTGAAGCCGAGCACGCAGTCGAGGGGACGCAGGCCGGCGACGGCCAAGGGGCTCGCCTTGTGCAGCCCGGTGACCAGGAAGCCGCCCTCGGCGTAGGCGGGCCGCCAGGGTCGGGGGAGCTCGCGGGCGTCGACGAGGCGGAGCCCGAAGCGCGTGTCCTCGCGCGCGGCGGAGAGCTCGAGAGGGCGCCCGTTGATCGTGAGGTTGCCCAGCCGATCGCAGGCGAGCAGGACGGGCTGGGTCTCGGTCGAGATCGGCGCCGCCACGAGCGGGCTGGTCAGCGTGCCAGCGACGGTGACGTCGAGGCTGCCGCAGCCCGCGAGGGCGAAGGCGCAGAGCAGGAGCCAGAGGCGTGACATGCGTTCTCCTGATCTCTTAGAGCAGGAGCCTGAGAATGGTTTCGCGGCGCTTGCCAGCGACCCCGAGGACGAGGATCCTACCCCCGTGGGACCGCGACGATCGCAGCACGCGCAGACGCAGGACGTGCCCGGCACGGGCGAGTGCGTGCTCGTGCACCCTGAGAGCGGCCGGATCCTGGCGCTCAACGCGAGCGGCGCGGCGGTGTGGGAGCTGCTCGATGGGAGGAGCGTCGCCGAGATCGCGCAGGTCCTCGCCACCGCTGCGGGCGTCGATCAGGCCCAGGCGCTGCACGACGTGAGCGCGCTGCTCGACGAGCTCGAGGGAGCCGGCTTCCTCGAGAAGCCCGCAACTTGAGCTGAGACTCGAGCGAACAAGAGTTGGTCGGCGCGGAGCATAGGTCTTCCCCTGCGGAGAAGCTCCCCACATTTCCACAGTTGGCAAACTCGGTCACCCGTCTGACGGAAAAGACTAATTCGCCCCACCGACAGCCCCGCGCAAGGCGCTGCTACAAAACGACTTCAGCTAACGAGTGGCACGTCGCGTCATTTCTTCTTGCAGGCTTATCTCCACGGGATACTATTCGGGACAACGAGGCCTGGAGTGCCTCGAGGAAACCCAAGAACACCGGCCGGCTGCGACACGAATCGCGGTCGGGGAACCTGACCCGCTCTCCCCAAACCAGGGATGGATCAGGAGGACGTCGGACCGACAACGAATCACGGGCCCCACTGGGCGAGCCGAGCTAAGAACGCCGCTCCCCCAAGCCTGTCTCCTCGTTCGTCCGTCCGATTTCCGCTTCTCGTGCTCAGCCACTGCCGGACGGAGACGACACGATGCTGGCCCGGACTGTCGCGCCCCCTGCGCGGCCTCACACCCCTTCGACTCGGACGTGCAGGCACGAGACCTGCGAGCAGGTCACCCGTGAGGGCAAGCCCTACTGCCCCGAGCACGTCGACGCCCACCCCTACGTCCGCAACCTCCTCGCCGCCCTCGACGCGCGCCACGCCGAAGAAGAGCGTGTCCGCCGCGGCGGCTCCATGGAGGTCGACATGGACGGGATCACCGCGCGCGAGGTGGTGCTGCACCTCTCGCTGCACGGCGCCCGCACCGTCGAGCGGATCTCGCGCGAGCTCCAGATCGACGCGGACATCGTCCGCGGCTACGTGGAGGCGCTCAACGAGCGCGACATGATCATGCAGAGCACGACCAACCGTGGCTCGACCGTGGTCAAGCTCCGCGACCCCGAGGGCGCGCTCGAGCGGATCTGCAACCTGCAGTCCGTCGCCTAGTCGACAGCTCCCGATAGCTCGAAATCACCAGCCACCCCGCCGGCCTGCCGGCGGGGCGGTCTGCATTCCGGAGGCGCGATTTCGATGAGCGGGGCTGGCGAGCGCGGATTTCTTCGGACTCAGTTCTGTTTCGCTGGGCGCCCAGGGCTTCCCTTGCACCCGCCACTTCTCCGCCATGCGATTGGGACTGAAGTGATCCCCCCAGGCTTGGGCTGAGGCCGGTGTCTCTGGGCAGAACCCACTGGAGACCCCATGAAGACCTTCCTGACCGCGACCCTGCTCACCTTGACCCTCGCCGCCCCTGCCCTCGCCCAGAGCGAGCCGGCGCCTCAGCCAGCGGAGGCGGCCAAGACCAAGCAAGAGCCCGCCAAGCCGCAGGACTGGAGCGCGGTCGCGCGCTGCCGCGTGATCCTGCTGGTCGACTACGTGAAGCGGGAGGGCAAGAGCTTCAGCGGTATGGCTGGCTCGACCTACTGGTTCCGCGTCCGAGAGGTCCTGCGCCTCGAGGCCGAGC
>CALDQK010000755.1 GCA_937911525.1 uncultured bacterium | reverse complement strand
GGGTGGCAGAGAGCCTCCAGACGCTCCCGAGCTGGCAGATCACCGTCGGCAGCCGCTGGGTGTGCCCCTTCTGCCTCGAGCTGATCAAGGTCCGCGACCAGACCCGCCTCGCGGCGGCCGTCGACCACCTCGACGAGTGCCAGAGCTTCTTGGGCGGGCGCGGGGTCGAGCGGCCGCTCAAGGAGCTCAAGCGCTTCGCCGCCTATCGGCGCCTGCGCCGCCACGTCAAGCAGAGCCTGCTGCGCAAGCCGACCTGGCAGCTGATCAACGTCACCCGCCAGTGGGTGTGCCCCTACTGCGCGAGCGCGACCGAGATCCGGATCCCGACCTCGAGCCGCATGGACGACGAGACGCTCTCGGCGCTGGTCGATCACGTCGAGTCCTGCGCCGACTACGCGCGCGGCAAGGGCAAGGAGCGGACCCTCACCGAGCTCCAGGACACGATCCGCAACAGCAACCAGCTCGGACAGCTCGCCCGCAGCGTGCGCGACAAGCTCGAGGGCGACCCCCTCTGGCGGCGCAAGGACGATCGCGGCCGCTGGGTGTGCCCCTACTGCGTCGAGGCGCAGGACTCGATCGACCTCAGCCAGCGCGTGGTCATGTTCGAGCACGCCCCCGAGCAGATCGCCCGCCACCTGCGCACCTGCCAGCCCTACCTGGAGGGCCAGGCCCCCCAGCCCCTGGAGGGCGTCTCGAGCCAGTCCAGCCTCCTGCGCGCGGTCGACGACGACGAAGGCGACCCCTGGGACGAGTCCTGGTCGCCCGAGGGGAGCGGTCGCTCCCGCGGCAAGGCGCCCAAGACCCGCGCGGGGACGCGTCAGCCCCCGCCCTTCCCCGTCAGCGACGCGGAGCCCCTCTCGCTCGACCTCGACGACGAGCTCCCCACCGCGGAGGTCAGCGAGGTCGGCTCAGCGCTCGGGAGCGCCAAGTGGGGGCGAGACGGCGACCTGACCATGCGCGGGGTCTCGGGCTCGGGCGAGGACGCGCGCCGGACCTTGGCCGAGCTGGAGAGCTCGGGCGAGTTCCTGCTGATCGACGACCCGGAGGTGCGCGAGCTGACCAAGGGCCGACCGCAGGGGGACATCGCGGGCTGGCGTGAGGAGATCGAGCGCTCGCTCGCGACGGTCCGCTCTGGCAGCAGCTCGCGCCTGAGCCGGATCGACGTGCAGCGCGCCGCCCCGGTCGAGCCGGTCCCGGGCGCGCCTGACCTGAGCGGCTACGGGCTCGAGGTCGGGCTCCTCGGGGAAGAACCCGACGACGACCCCAGCCCCGACTTCGCCGCGGTCCTGCCCCTCGGGCGCGGGCGGCTCGGCCTCGTGGCGGGCTCGGTCAGCGGCGACGTGGGCGAGGCGCCGATGCTCGCCAAGCTGACCCTGCAGCGGATCAGCGAGAGCGCGGGTCCCGACACCGACCCCGCGACCCTGCTGAAGCGGGTCAACCGGCAGATCTTCAAGGACCTCGACGGGCGCAGCTTCGTGGCGGTGTGCTTCGCGCTGGTCGACCTGGCCACCTCGAGGCTCCGCCTGGCCCGGGCCGGCGGACCCGAGCCCCTGGTGGTCCAGGCCAGCCACGGGCTGCGGGTCGTCGACTGCGAGGGCATGGTGATGGGGGTCGACCAGGGCCCCGCCTTCGAGGGGCACCTGGCGAGCCAGTCCCTGGCCCTCGGCCCCGACAGCCTGCTCGTGATCTACGCCAACGGCGTGCTCGAGACGCGCGGCCGCGAGGGGCGCGAGCTCGGGCTGGAGCGGGTCCAGGAGCTCGTCGAGCGCTACGGGACCCACGAGGTGGAGTACTTCACCGACAAGTTCCGCGAATACTATGACTTGCACGTCCAGGGGACCCTGCAGACCCGCCCAGCGCGCCTCGTGGCCCTGAAGCGCTCCCCAAGTGCTTGAGTAGAAAGCACTTATTCGACCACAAGGTGAGCCGTGTCAGCTGCGTCCAGTGAGGTGAAGGCTTTATGTCGATCCTCGCTGCCATTCTTCAGGTCTCGGTGAGCTCCTTCTCGCAGGAGCGCGCCCCCCGCTCGTCCGCGAGCGCGCAGGACACCCCTCGGGGTGCGCGCGAGCGCGCGCCGGGCCTGCTGGGTGACACCGAGTCGCTGGTCGTGCGCAGCCAAGCGGGGGACACCGCGGCCTTCGAGCTGCTGGTCGCCCGCCACACCCGCTACGCGGGCTCGGTCGCCCTCGCGGTCATGTCGGACTATCACGCCGCGTTCGACGTGGTCCAGGAGGCCTTCGTCAAGGTCCTGGCCAAGCTCGACACGCTGGACGACCCCCGCCGCTTCCGCGCCTGGCTGCGCAACGTGGTCCGCTCGACCGCCCTCGACAGCCTGCGCCGCAAGAAGGTCGTCGGCCGCAGCGGCGAGCCCCTGCCTGGCGGCGACGAGGAGAGCGAGCCCCTCCCCTCCCCGGCCCTGAGCCCCGCAGAGCTGCTCCAGCAGAGCGAGCTCCGCGCCCAGGTCCGCGAGGTGGTGGGCACGCTGCCCGAGTCGCAGCGCGAGGTGGTGATCCTCAAATACCTCGACGGCCTCTCGTACGACGAGATCGCCGAAGCGACCGGCCTGACCGTGTCCACCATCGAGAGTCGTCTGTTCCGCGCGCGCAACTCCCTGCGCGCACGCCTGTCGGCGCGTTTTGGCGCCCAAAACGAAGAATGACAGGGTGGAGAGTGAACATGAGCGTTTCGACCCCAGAGCGTGAGCTCGACGCGATCCTCAGCGCCGCGTTCTCGGATCACCCCTTCGGTGACGAGGCCGTCGAGCGGATCGTGGCGGGCCTGCCCCACCGCCAGGTCGCCAAGGCGCCCAAGGCGTCCAAGAGCGCTCCGGCCGAGCCCCGCCGCGGCGGGCGCGTCCTGAGCGGCTTCTTCGTCAGCGCCGCGGCCGCGGCCCTGCTCTGCGGCGTGGCCCTCTCGCTGATCGAGAGCGAGCTCCCGGCCCCCTCCGCTCCAGGCCCGGTCCTGGCCCAGTCGATCGGCCAAGCCGGCGAGGGCCTGCTGCGCCTCGACGAGGGCAACCAGACCCAGCTCAGCGCGGGCGCCCCGATCCGCGTCGGCGAGCGCCTGCTCGCCGTGGCCCACCCGGCCACGATCGAGCTCAGCGACGGGACCCACCTCGACCTGCACGCCGACACCGAGCTCAGCTTCCGCCGCGAGAGCTCGGGCGGCCTGACCGTGCTCCTGCACGGCGCCGAGGGCCGCCTGTTCTGCGAGGTCGCCAAGCAGCACGCCCCCTTCCGGGTCGAGGGCCGCGACCTCGCCGTCCAGGTGCTCGGGACCCGCTTCCTGGTCGAGCAGAGCACCCGCTCCAGCAAGGTGGTCGTGGTCGAGGGCCGCGTGCGGACCGAGGTCGACGCCGAGAGCGTCGTGCTCGGGGCCGGCGACCAGGCCGAGGCCTTCCTCGACGAGAGCGTGATCGAGCAGACCCGCGTCACGCCGCGCCGCGCGGCCCTCTGGGTCCCGCGCCTGCGCGACGAGCAGCGCGCGATCGACCGCAGCCACACCCGCCGCACCGAGCCCAGCGCCCCGGTCGTCACCCCGCCCCCCGCGCCGGCTCCCGAGGTCGGCCCGCCCGAGCTCGACCAGCCGGTCGTGCCGCCCGTGGGCCCCAAGGCGCGCGAGGAGGAAGGGCGCTAACTTCGGCGACACCTATCTACGCCGGCGACGCACGACAACGCCGCTGACGACCCTTCCCGTCGTTTCACGCGCCGCGAGTCCCCAGGGGGCTTGCGGCGCGTGCGTTTAGGGCCGAGCGCCCAGATCGGACACCCCGCGTTTCGCTTGGCCCCAGCCGTGCGCAGGTGACCTCCACAACCCCGGAGGAAGTCACCATGAATCGCGCACTCTTCACCACCACCGCGCTCTTCGCGCTCTGCGCCCCCTTCTCGCTCGCCTCGGCCCAAGGGATCGTCAACACCGCCGGGGGCGACCCCGGCGCCGGCGCCGAGACCCGCACCTTCATGCGCGGCCCGACTCAGCAGGAGCAGGCCTACGTCGAGGGCCTGGCGGGCGCGCTCGAGGCGCCCCTGGCCGCCACCAACGTCGTCTCGGTCCGCTTCCTCGCCGAGCCCCCCTCCCTGACGCAGGCCTCGACCCCCCCGGGCCCGAACGCCTACACCACCGGGCGCGGCCTCGCGGTCGAGCTCGAGGGCCTCGAGGTCCAGCGGCTGCGCTTCCGCAACCCCGCCGAGGCTCAGCGCTACGCCCTCTACGCCGTGCCCACCGACCGCCACCCCATGTCGGTCGAGGTCCGCGGCCGCCAGGTCGTCGTGATCCACGGCGAAGGGCTGGCCGACCCCGAGCGGGCGACCGAGCTGCGCGCGGCCGCGTGGGACGGCCTCCCCGCCCCCGAGGGCCCGCCCAGCGTCGCCGCGACCTACCTCGACGACGACCAGTTCTTCATTGAGAACCGGACCAAGGACCCCGAGCTGCGCCGCGCGATCCAGGGCGCCCTCGAAGCCGCCGAGGAGCGCCAGAAGGCGGGCGTCGAGGGCTTCGAGGTCGACCAGAGCGGCGCCCGGATCCGCCTCCCCAGCGGCTTTCAGTCGGAGATCGCCCAGGACGGCGCCGCCCAGCGGATCTGGGCGGCCCCCAGCAGCGAGGAGGCCGCCGAGGTCGAGGCCGCCGCCGACGCCTTCGCCGAGGACTCGACCGAGCTGGCCGAGCAGGCCGCCGAGCAGGCTGGCAAGAAGCCCGGCAAGCTGAAGAAGCCCGCCAAGAAGCCGGGCAAGCACAAGCCGAAGGGGAAGACCCCCAAGAAGCCCCAGAAGCCCTCCGGCAAGAAGCCCGGCAAGAAGCCCGGCAAGAAGTGGCCCCCCAAGAAGGTCACCTCCCCGAGCCGCAGCGACACGACCGCCCAGCGAGAGCGGCGCCAGCTCGA
Source organism: uncultured bacterium (assembly GCA_937911525.1). Classification (GTDB taxonomy): domain Bacteria; phylum Planctomycetota; class J058; order J058; family J058; genus NORP233. Next base: position 1,275 of record CALDQK010000755.1, on the reverse strand, counting down.
GGGCAACCTGCGCGGGCTGCGTCAGCGGATCCTCGAGTCCACCGACGCCGAGGGACCCCGCTAGCCCCTGACCAAAGCGTGCAGGAGCGCGCGCGCCTCGGGCCCTGGGGGTCCGAGGCGCGCCCTCGTGCTGGGCTCCCAGCGCTTCAGTAGCGCTTTCCCTCCAGCCGGCGCCTGGGTAGATTCCTGGCTCTCTGGAGGAGACCGCATGGCCCACTCGACCAAGACCGACGGCAAGCGCGTGCTGACCCGCGAGCTCTACGGGCTGCGCGGCAACTTCGGCACCGGCTGGAGCTACGAGCACCTCCCCGCGGGGACCGAGTTCGAGCTGAGCAGCAACGAGAAGGGCAAGGACGTGCTGATCGCCCGCGGCCGCACCTTCCTGGTCTCCTTCCGCCAGCGCTACGAGGCCTTGCACAACAGCAAGCCCGTCTAGGAGAGCGTGAGCGAGGCCTCGAGCCTCGCCGCGCTCGATCCATGAACACGACTCGCCCCACCCGCCGCGACCTGCTCCAGCTCAGCGCTGGCGGCGCGCTGCTGGGCCTGACCGCCCCCGCCCTCGCCCAAGAGAGCCGCCCCGTGGCGGTGCCCAAGCAGGGCCTGGTCGTCTACGCGGTCCGCCACGCCGAGAAGCAGGGCGGCGACGACCCTGGCTTGACCGCAGAGGGAGTCGCGCGGGCCGCCGCGCTTGCCTTCGCCCTCCGGCACGTCCCCCTGGACGGCGTCTACAGCACGGACACCAAGCGGACCCGCGCGACCGTCGCGCCCGCCGCCGAGGCGCACGGGCTCGAAGTTCAGACCTACGCCGCGGACGGCTCGCTGTCCAAGCGCCTCGGCTCGGGCCAAGGCGGGCGCTGCGTGCTGGTCGTCGGCCACAGCAACACGATCCCAGCCCTGCTCCAGCGCCTCGGCCTGACCCCGCCCGAGAAGATCCTCTCGGGCTACGAGGACCTGTTCCAGGTCGTGGCCTTCGGCGAGCAGCGCCTGCTCCAGCGCCTCAGCTACGGCGGCAAGAGCCAAGCCAAGGGTCACTGACCCAGAGCAGGCTCAGGCAGCGCGCCCAGGCTTCAGCCGCAGCGCCGCGCTTACCAGCTCGCCCACGTCCCACGGACGTGCAGCCTCGGAAGCCAAGGCTTGATCCACCCAGCGTCGAGCCTCCCGCGACCCCATTTCCAGCTTCCGCAACGCCGCGACCGCGAGCTCAACGACCTCCGAGTTGCCCCCCAGGGGAAGGTCCGAGTTGCCCCCCAGGGGAAGGTCCGAGTTGCCCCCGAG
>CALDQK010000754.1 GCA_937911525.1 uncultured bacterium | reverse complement strand
AAGACGACTACCAATCCCGCGAGCTGCTCTGGCTGCGGCGGCTGCGCGACCTCTCCCAGCGACTCGGCAGCGAGGAGGACCCCGCCCGCCTCCCGCGCGCGATCCTCGAGGCTGCCCGGGAAATGACGGACGCCGAGCGGGCCGTGCTGGTCCGCGTCGAGGGACCCGACTCCCAGGGGGACCTCAAGGTCCAGCCCCTGGCGGCCGTGGGCTTCAGCGAGCGCGACCTGGCGGGTCCCGCAGGCGCGGTCTCCCGCACGGTGGTCGAGCGCTGCCTGGCCGAGCAGCGGGCCGTGCTCACCAGCGAGGCCGAGGACGCGAGCCTGCTCGAGCGCTCGACCCTGATCCGGCGCGGCGTGCTCTCGGTCGTGTGCGTGCCCCTGCTCCTGGGCGGCGCCCTGCGCGGCGCGCTCTACCTGGATCACCAGGGGCGCGAGGCCCACTTCCGTCAGCGAGACCTGCCGATCCTGCAGGCCTTCGCCACCCAGGCCGCCCTCTGCCTGGAGCTCAACGCCGCGCCCCCGCAGCGCGCCTCGGGCCCCCAGCGCTTCCTGCTCGGCGAGAGCGAGGCGATCGACGCCCTGCGCGAGGAGCTGGCGCGCGCCGCCCGGACCCCGGACCCGGTCCTGATCTGCGGCGAGCCGGGCACCGAGCTGGCTCTGGCCGCGCGCGAGCTGCACGCCCTGACCGGCGACGCCAGCCACCCCTTCCACCTGGCCACCGCGCCCCAGCCCGCTCAGCTCCTGGGCGACGGGTCGCTGCCTGGCTGGCTGGGCAGCCGCGGGACCGTGTGCCTCGAGCAGGTCGACACCCTCGACGCTGGTCTGCAGCGCGTGCTGGCGCACGCCGTCGCGCAGGGGACCTATCAGCCCCTCGACACCAGCGCGCCCCGCGCCGTCCAGGCCCGGATCGTCGCCACGACCCACGTCGACATCGCGGCGCGGGTCCGCGACGGGCAGTTCCTCGCGGAGCTCTACTACCGCCTCGACGTGCAGCGCGTGGTCGTGCCCCCGCTCCGCCAGCGACCGCAGGACATTCCCGCGCTCTGTCAGGCGGGCTTCGAGCGGCTCAACGCCCCCGAGCGCCGCCTCGACGACGAGGCGCTCGAGAGCCTGCAGCGCTACGCCTGGCCCGGGAACGCGCTCGAGCTCGAGCGCGAGCTCAAGCGGCTGCGCTCGCTGGGGCCCCACCTCCTGCGTCGCGAGCACCTCAGCCAGGAGATCCGCGAAGGGCGCGGCCTGGGCGCCACGGTGGAGGGCTTCGCTGGCCGCACCCTGGGCGACATGGAGGAGCAGATGGTCCGCCAGGCCATGCGCGAGTCCAAGGGCGTCAAGAGCAAGGCGGCCCGTAAGCTGGGGATCCCCCGCTCGACCCTCTACCACCTCCTCGCCCGCTACGGCGTCGAGTAGCGCCCTCCCGCGACCTCCCCCCGGGCCGTGCGTTCTCGGGCGCCCCCCCGCACCTATGCGCGGACGAACTCGCTCCCAGTGCCTAGGCTGTGAACACGAAGTGAGCCGCGGCGGCGCTGGGTAGTGGGAAAGTGGAATTTCCAGCGCCGCCTCGGCTCGCTTCTCATCCTGGCAAGGGGCCGCTCAGGACGGAAGTGATCGTGACAAGTCCTTGCTTATCAGAAGCTTGCGCCCCGAGGGCTAGTCGCCGGCCGGCGGACCCAGCTGGACCCGCGCGTCGAGCGCGAATCCGCCCTCCTCGAAGAGGACGAAGGGGTTGAGCTCGAGCTCCACCACGCGCGGCTGCTCGAGCAGGGCCGCCAGGCGGAGCAAGGCCTCGCTCAGGGCGTCGAGATCGCAGCCGGCCTCCCCGCGGTAGCCCTCGAGCAAGGGCGCCGAGCGCAGCTCGCGCGGCATGGCCTGCGCGTCCTCGCGCGAGAGCGGCAAGACCCGCAGGGACACGTCGCGCAGCAGCTCGGTCATGACCCCTCCCAGCCCGCACAGGACGAGGGGCCCGATCGCGGGGTCGTGGCGCCCGCCCAGGATCAGCTCGCGCCCGCCCGAGCGCTGGGCCTGCAGGAAGAAGCGCACCCGCGCGGCGTCGAGCCCCTGCGCCGTGGCGCGGGCCAGCATGGCCGCGGCCTCCGCCTCGACCGCGGCCGCGTCCGCGAGGTTCAGGGCGACCCCGCCCCAGTCGCTCTTGTGGAGCGCGTCTGGGTGGTCGAGCTTGAGCACGAGCGGAAAGCCGACCTCGCCCGCGCGCGCGCCGGCCTCCGCCGGGGTGGAGGCGTCGGCGCGGGGAGGAGTCGGGATCCCGGCCGCCTCGAGCAGGGCGTAGGCCTGGGGCGCTGGCAGCCAGCCCGCCGGGGCCTCGGCCAGGACCTCGTCGAGGGCCGCCTGGTTCAGCTCGAGCGCGGGGGCCTCGCCCTGGGGGCGCTGCAGCCAGGCGCGGAAGCGAGCCATGGTGCCGAGGGCCTGGGCGGCGTCCTCGGGGAAGTCGTAGAGCGGCAGCCCCGCGTCCTCGAGGACCGCGCGCGCCTCGGGCACTCGCCCGCCCATGAAGCAGGACAGGACCGGCTTGTCGCGGGCGCCGACCTGCCGCGCGAGGCCCACGCTCCGGACCAGCTGGCGGGCCACGGCGGCCACGTCGTGGGTGCCCGGTCCGACGTAGATCGGCAGCAGGGCGTCGACGCCGGGGTCCGCCAGGAGCGCGGCCGCGCAGGCGCCGTAGGCCTCGGCGCCGGCGGTCGCGATCGCGTCGACGGGGTTGGTCAGCGAGGCCTCGACGGGGAGCACCTCGCGCATGGTCGAGACGGTCTGCTCGCTCAGGGTGGCCATTTCGAGGCCGTAGTTGGTGCCCGCGTCGGCGGCCATGATCCCGGGCCCGCCCGCGTTGGTCAGGATCGCGACCCGCGGCCCGCGCGGGACCGGCTGGCTGGCGAAGCCCTTGGCGGCGTTGAACAGCCCCTCGACCCGCGTCACCCGCAGGACTCCGTTCTGGGCCAGGAAGGCGCTCATGGCGTCGTCCACCCCCGCGAGAGCCCCCGTGTGGCTGGCCGAGGCCCGCGCCCCCGCCGCGGTCCGGCCGCTCTTGACCAGGAGCACCGGCTTGCCCGCGCGGGTCACCCGCCGCGCGGCGGCGGCGAAGCGGGCCGGGTCCGCCAGGCTCTCGAGGTAGAGCAGGATCACGCGCGTGCGCTCGTCGGCGCCCCACCAGTCGATCAGGTCGGCGCCCGAGACGTCGGCCTTGTTGCCGAGGCTGACGAAGGCCGAGAGCCCGAGCCCTTGCTCCTTGGCGCGCGCCAGGAACACCTCGCCCAGGGCGCCGCTCTGGCTAGCGAAGGCCACGTTGCCTGGGCGCGGCAGGACCGCCGCGAAGGAGGCGTTGAGCTGGACCGCGGGGTCGCTCTCGATCAGCCCCATGCAGTTGGGCCCGACCACGCGGATCCCGTAGCGACGCGCGACCTCGACCAGGGCCCGCTCGCGGGCTGGCCCCTCGCCTCCGCTCTCCTTGAAGCCCGCGCTGATCACGACGCAGGCCTTGACCCCCTTCTGGCCGCAGGCCTCGAGGGTCGGCTCGACCGCGGGCGCGGGCACGATCAGGACCGCGAGGTCGAGCTGGTCCTCGGGGATCGCGGCCAGGTCCGGGTAGGCCCGGATCCCGCGGATCGAGCGAGCGGAGGGGTTGACGGGGTAGATCGGCCCCGTGAACCCGAACTCGCTCAGGTTCTTGACGACGAGCTGGCCGATCGCTTCGGCGCGGCGACTGGCGCCAACGACGGCCACGCTGCGAGGACGGAAGAGGGCGTCGAGGTCGTTCACGCGGCGAGCTTACCGGCTCGGCCGCGCGTGGCTCCTTCGGCCGTCAAGAGCGAGCGAAAATCTCATGCGCAGGAAGGGGGTAAGGAGAATCTCGCTCCACGGCGAATCCAGATTCGGCCCGAGCCACGAAGGTCTTCTCAGCGCGGAGGGGAGACGCCCCCGCGTATCCAACCAACCTGTGGAGGAAGCCATGAAGTCCCGACTCTTGCCCTATGCCCTCGGTCTGCTGATCGCCGGCGCGGCGCCCACCCTGGCCGGAGACGGCTGCTGCGGCGGCGACCAGAACGTGAGCGACGACGCTCAGGCCCAGAAGGACATCGTCGACACCGCCGTCGCGGCGGGGAGCTTCAAGACCCTCGCGACCGCGCTGAAGCACGCGGGCCTGATCGACGCGCTCAAGGGCGAGGGCCCCTTCACCGTGTTCGCGCCCACCGACGCCGCCTTCGCCAAGCTGCCCGAGGGCACGGTCGAGACCCTGCTGAAGCCGGAGAACCTGCCCAAGCTGAAGGCGATCCTGACCTACCACGTGGTCTCGGGGAAGTTCGCCGCCAGCAAGGTCGTCAAGAGGAGCTTCCTGACGACGCTCAACGGGCAGCGGATCGACCTGAAGGTCGCCCAGGGCAAGGTCCACGTCGACGGCGCGACGGTCGCCAAGGCCGACGTCATGGCGAGCAACGGCGTGATCCACGTGATCGACGAGGTGATCCTGCCGAGCAGCGCGAACCTCGCCCAGACCGCGATCAAGGCGGGCAGCTTCAAGACGCTGGTGGCCGCCGCCAAGGCCGCGGGCCTCGTGCCGGCGCTGACCGGCGACCAGCCGCTGACCGTGTTCGCGCCCACCGACGAGGCCTTCGCCAAGCTGCCCGAGGGCACGGTCGAGAGCCTGCTGAAGCCTGAGAACAAGGGCAAGTTGGCCGCGATCCTCAAGTACCACGTCGTCGCGGGGCGCGTCTACAGCGACCAGGCCCTGCAGGCCAAGAGCGCCGAGACCCTCCAGGGCGAGCGCGTCGAGATCAGCGTCAAGGGCGGCGTGGCCATGGTCAACGGCGCCAAGCTGCTCAAGACGGACATCGAGGCCAGCAACGGCGTGATCCACGTGATCGACAGCGTGATCCTGCCCCCGACCAAGACCAGCCAGGCTACGGGCTGCCCCGCCTCGCGCCTGCTCGAGTCCGCGATCAAGGAGGGCGCTGAGCTCTACAACGCGGGCTCGCCCGAGGGCTGCGCCGCCGTCTACGAGGTGGCCCTGCGCAGCATGGTCGAGCTGGGCCGCGCCTACCTGCCGGGCAAGTCGCGCGAGCGGATCACGCACATGCTCGCCAACCTGCCCGCCGACGCCGACGACAAGGCCTGGGCCTTGCGGAAGACGCTCGACGGCCTCTACGGCAAGATCCAGCGCGCTCCTGAGGGCGTGCACGAGAACGCCAAGTAGCGCCCTCATGAGCGGAGGGGCGAGCGCGGCACAGCAGGACTTCAGGCAAGTCGTTGCCTGGCAAGGTCCGCTGCGCCCGCCCCTCCGCCGACCCTTCGCGACCACTAGAACGCCAGCGGTCGCCCCCTTCCCTGCCCCCGAGGAGCGCGTGTCACCGACCCTCCTGCAACGAATCGCGAGCGGTGAGCGAGACGCCGTCCAGGAGTGCCTGCGCTCCTACGGCGGCCTGATCCTCGCGATCGCGCGCAAGCTGCTCCCCGCCGCCGAGGTGGAGGACGCGGTGCAGGAGGTGTTCATAGAGCTCTGGCGGCAGGCCGCGCGCTTCGACCCCAGCCGCGCCAAGGAGACGACCTTCGTGGCCCTCGTGGCACGCCGCCGCTGTATCGACCGCCTGCGCCGCCGCAGCTCGGGCCCCGACCTCGAGGCCCTCGGCGAGCGCGAGCCCGCCGACGCCGTCGCGCCCGACCCCACCCGCCCCGCCGAGGTCACCGAAGAGGTGGCCCGCGTGCAGGAGCTGATCGGCGACCTGCCCCCCGAGCGCCAGCTGGCGCTCCGGCTCTCGCTCCGAGAGGGCCTGACCCACCGCGAGATCGCCGCGCGGACGGGCATGCCCCTCGGCACCGTCAAGACCCACATTCGCCGCGGCCTGATCCAGGTCCGCGAGCAGCTCGCCGCGAGCGGCGCGGAGGTGAGCGCGTGAGCGACCTCCACCTGCCCCGCGACGAGCGCCTGCTCCAGCTCCTGGCCGACCGCGCCACCGAGGGCCTCGACCCCGGGGACGAGCGCGAGCTCGAGCTCCTGGCCCGCGCCGAGCCCGACGCCGACCTCGACGCCCTCGACCTCGCCGCGGCCGAGCTCGCCGCCGCCTGGTTGAGCGAGCTCCCCGGCAGCGCAGCCGAGGTCCCCGCCGAGCTGCACGAGCGCCTGAGCCGCGACGCCGAGGCCTTCTTCGCCGACGCCCCCGCGCTTCAGGTCCACAGCGGCGCAGCGCCTGGCCCGCGCCAGCGCGCGGCCGACCGAGGCCTGTGGGCCGCGGCGGCCGTGTTCCTGGCCTTCATGGGGCTCGTGCTCCTGCTCGGCCGCCCGCAGAGCGAGGGCGGCGCCAGCCCCATCGCCCTGCGCAAGCGCGTGTCCGCGCTGCCCGACGCGATCGAGCTCCCCTGGGCCAAGCCCGAGGACCCGCGCTACGCGCAGGTCAGCGGCGACGTGGTGTGGAGCGACGCCGCTCAGGCCGGCGTCCTGCGCCTGCGCGGGCTGCCGTCCAACGACCCGCGGCGCGCGCAGTATCAGCTCTGGATCGTCGACCCCGACGTCGACGAGCACCCCGTCGACGGCGGCGTGTTCGACGTCCCCGCCGGCCAGGGCGAGGTCCTGATCCCGATCGACGCCAAGCTCAGCGTCGAGCAGCCCGCCGCCTTCGCGATCACCCTCGAGCGCCCTGGCGGCGTGGTGGTCTCGGCCGGCCCCTTGCTCGTCGTCGCAGCCCGCTAACAGGGCTCCGTCTAGGGGAGCCCTCTCCAGCTTGTTATGGTGGGCGCCATGCAAGCACGAGCAGCCTCCCTGCTCTGTTGCCTGCTCGCCTGCCTCTGCGCGCCGGCCTCGGCTGGCTCGCTCTCGAGTCTTGGCCGCGAGATCGAACGCGCGGCTGAAGAGGGGCAGGATCGCGAGCTGCGCCGCCTGGTCGGTGAGCTCGTCAAGCACGACGACGAAGACGTAGTCGACGTCCTGCTGGAGCTGGGCACGGAGCACCCCCGCGACTACCCCTACCGCCTGGCCCGCTACCACCTGGCCAAGTCCCTCCAGCCCGCCGCGCTGGCCAAGCTGCACGAGGAGGCGCGCGAGGCGCGCAAGCTGCCCGAGCGGCTGCTGGCGGTCGACGCCTGCGCGGCGCGCAGCGACGCCGGGAGCACCCGCGCCCTGGTGGCGGCCCTCGGCGACGACGAGGAGCCGATCCTGCGGATCGCCGCGCGCGCGGCCGGCGCGCGGCGCTTGGTCCCGGCGGTCGCGCCGCTGATCGAGCTCTACGCGCGGCTGAGCGAGGACGAGCGCGGGCCCTCGGTCCTCGAGCGCGACGTGCAGGCGGCGCTGCTCGCGATCACCGGCGAGCAGTTCCGCTCGGCGATCGAGTGGCGCTCCTTCTGGGCGGCTCGCGGCGAGGGCTTCGTCCCGCCGAGCGGCGAGCGCAAGGAGCTGCGCGCGACCCGGATCCGGCCGCGCTTCTTCGGCAGCGAGGTGATCAGCAACCGGGTCGTGTTCGTGATCGACGTCTCGGGGTCCATGCGCTACAGCGATCGCCTCGAGCGGGTGAAGGTCCAGCTGCGGAAGCTGATCGACGAGCTGCCCGAGGAGGCCCGCTTCCAGCTGATCGCCTACTCGGGCGTGACCGTGGGCGGGCGCCTCCCGCCGGGCGCGCCGCGCGAGGGGCCGCTGCCCGAGAAGATCGACGGCAAGCGCTGGATCGCGAGCTCGAGCCGCGCCCTGCGGCGCGCCCGCGAGCGGAACAAGGAGCGCGCCACGAAGTGGCTCGCGCAGCTGAAGCCCTGGGGCTCGACCTTCACCTCCGAGGCGCTCCTGCACGCCTTCGAGGTCAAGGACGTGGACCAGGTCGTGCTGCTCTCCGACGGGCGCCCGGAGGAATACCACCGCGTGACGGGGAAGATGCTCAGCGAGGCCGCCGTGCTGCGCCGCGTCGCGAGCATGAACCGCTTCCGCCAGCTCCGGGTCGACACGATCGGGCTGGGCGGACGCGGGGACGCCTTCCTGAAGGCGGTGGCCAAGCTGACCGGCGGCACATTCGTCCCGATCCAGTAGTTGCGTGTCCTGCGTGCACGGAACACTGAGCACCGAGTGCGCACTCGGCGCCCCTTAGCTACCGAGTCGCAGGCACTTAGCGGAGGAAGCTCCCTTGCTCTCCCAGCTGGGCGGAGGAAGGGAGCGGCATGCACTCGAGGCGGGCCAGCGGAAGACATCTCCTCGCGGACGCCTTCGCGGAGGCAGCGCGAGCGGCGGAAGCGGCGAGCCAGGCGGGGAACCACGCCACCCAGCGCCTCGAGGCCTCCGACCTCCCCCGCGCGCTGATCCACCCCGGCCTGCAGATCGGCACCTGGCAGATCGAGCGCTGCCTGGGCGAAGGCGGCTACGGGCGCGTCTACGCCGCCCGCGACGTCAAGACGAGCAAGCGCGTCGCGCTCAAGGTCCTCGACCAGCGCGCCGAGGTCCGCAAGGCCTTCCAGCGCGAGGCCCGCGCCGGGATGCGGATCAACGCCCCCGGCGTGGCCCGGGTCCACGGCATGGGCACCCACAACGACGCCCCCTACCTCGTGCTCGACTACGTCGAGGGCGAGCCCCTGTTCCAGCTCCTGGACGGCCCGCGGATCCGCACCCGGCGCCTGGCCCGGATCGGCGCCGGGATCGCCCGCGCCCTGGCCGAGGTCCACGCGGCCGGGCTCGCGCACCGCGACCTCAAGGGCGGCAACGTGCTGCTTGACCCTGATCGACTTCGGCTTCGCGATCGTCATAGATTTTCAGGAAAAACATCCACACCAGCTGGCTGATGCGCTGGGCATCGCCATCGACGCCGGTATCTTGGCGCATGATGTCCTGGATGGATTTGACAAGGGTGCGAACAGACATGGGTCAGGCGGTGTCCTTGTAGAGTTCGGCTTGCAGGTCGTGAACGGCCTGTGAGAAGGCCGCTTTGTCGCCGAAGGCGCGGATCAGTTCGATGGGCGTGCCAATGGTCGAGAAGGGC
>CALDQK010000753.1 GCA_937911525.1 uncultured bacterium | reverse complement strand
GGGAAGTCGTTGGGCTTGAGCCCGCGCCCGTCGTCCTTGACCGCGAGCCGAACCCCGCCCGGCCCCGAGCGCGCGCGCAGCTGGAGGCGCGCCCGCTCTGGCTTGCCGCGGGCGCGCCGCTCGACGGCGGGCTCGATCCCGTGCTGGAGCGCGTTCTTGACCAGGTGCAAGACCGGCTCGACCAGCGCGTCCAGGGTCCCCTTGTCGACCTCGGCGTTCTCGCCCTCGAACTCGAGCTCGACCTGCTTCTCGGGGTGGCGCGAGAGGAACTCGCTCACCGTCATGCGCACCAGCGAGAAGAGCGCCCGCGCCGTGACCAGGCGGGCGCGCAGGACGGCCTCCTGGGTCGCGCGGGTCGCGTGGTCCAGGGCGCGATCGTGGTGGCTCGCCTGACGGGCGAGGCGGTGCAGGTCGAGGCGCGCCTCGGCGGGGGCGCGCTCGGCGAGGCGACGCGCCTGGACCGCGAGGCTGCGGGCCTCGGCCTTGATCGTGACCAGCTGCTCGGCCAGCCCCAGCAGGCGGTCCAGCCGGCGGCGCGGCACCTTGACGTAGCCCTCCTCGTCGCGCCGCTTGCGCCGCTGCGGGGCCAGCCCTAGCTCGCCGTTGAGCTGGCTGCAGCCGACCCGGCGCGGGCGCGCGTCGAGGATCGCCATGCCCTGGGTGTGCCGGTCGATCGCGCGCAGGAGCGCGTTGGGGTCGTCGACGTCGGGCCAGGGCAGCTCGAGCCGCGTGCGGAGGCGCTCCTCGTCGCGGCGGCGGTTGAGGCTCCCGCGCAGGGCCTCGACCGTGCGCAGCACGCCGGGCGCGAGGGGCTGGTCGACCTCCTCGCCGCCGGCGCCCTCGCGGAGCTGCTCGAGGATCCGGTCCACGGCCTCGAAGGCGACGGCCGGCGGGGCGCGCAGGCTGAGGAAGCTCGCCAGCTCGAGCACCAGCGAGGCCTGGGTCGAGTGCCCGAGCAGGCCGGCGGCCGCCCCGTAGAGCTCGCCCTGCCGCGAGAGCTCCAGCCGCGGCCGGAAGGCGTCGTGGTTGTGCCGCAGGGCGAGCAGCGCCGCCTGCACCCGCCCGATCAGGTCCGGCAGCAGGGTCGTCAGCCGACGCAGCAGCGCGCGGCGCGCCCAGGGCAGGGTCGGGCGCTGGCGCTCGCTGCGGCGGGCCAGCACGGCCGCGGCCTCGCGCGCCGCGGCCGGCGCGCCGGACTCGCCGCGCACCAGGCCCCGGGCGGCGTCGATCGCCTGGCGCACCCGCTCGTGCCGCACGCCGTCGTCGGGGCTGACGCCCGCCAGCGCGGCCTCGATCGCGCGGGCCAGGTCGCGCAGCGCGACTGTCTGAGTGGCCACGGCGAGGCCCTTGAGCGTATGAGCCAAGCGCAAGGCTTCGGCCATGCCCTCCTGTGTTCCGGCCTCCAGGAGGAGGTCCAGCCGATCCGTGATCCCCTCCGCCTCCTGGCGGAAGAGCTCGTCGAGGTCGGCCGAGTCGCGCGGCACCGGTACGTCGACCACACGTTGACCCTAGCCGATCCGGCCGACGACGGTGCCGCGAGCGACAAGAATCTCGGCGACCTTCGCGCTCGCTGCGACGCAGGGCGTCAAGCCGGTCCGCGGCGATACACTCGACCTGCGTGAACGTCTCCTGCCCAGGCTGCCGCACGGTCTACGCGATCCCCGCGACCAGCCCCGACGACGCGCCCTTCGGCTGCCAGAAGTGCGGCTGGCGAGGGCCGGTCGGGCGGCTCCCGGTGCTCATGTCCCCCGCCCTCGAGAGCGAGGTCGAGCCGGCGCCGAGCGACGACTGGGAGGAGGACCGCGGCCAGTACGACGGAGGGCCCGACGACGAGGAGCCCGCGCCCCCTCCCGCCGACGAGCACGACCCCGCGCCGAGCTTCTCCTTCGACTTCGAGCAGATCCCCCCGCTCGCGATCGTGGCCGTGGTCGTGGTGATCGCCCTGATCGCCTACGCCTTCGCCGACAAGACGCCCGAGCCCCTGCCCGACTGGGTCGAGGGGGGGGCAGCCAGCCCTCGCGCGAGCGCGCGGGCCGCGGCCCCGGGCCCGCCCCCCGCCGACGCGCTGAGGCGCCTCGCGGCGGCCCTGGGGCCGAGCGGCTACGAGCGCCCGGCGGAGCTCTTCGGGCTGGTCGACGAGGAGAGCCAGGGGATGCTCCTCGGCTACGCCAGCCTCCAGGCGACCCTCGGCGCGCTCGGCGCGGGCCGCGGCGAGCTCCTCGCTCAGCTCGGGCGCGAGCTCGAGGTCGACCTCGGCGGGCGCGCCGAGGGCGAGAGCGAGGCCGCGCGCTTCCGCCGCCGCTACCTGGG
>CALDQK010000752.1 GCA_937911525.1 uncultured bacterium | reverse complement strand
GAGTGGGCCGAGCCCGAGCCGGGCCTCGCGGCGGAGGCGGCCCGTCGCCTCGCGCCCCTGGGGCCGCTGCCGGAGCTCGCCCCGGCCCTGGCCGCCGAGCAGGCCCGCTGGGCGGACTGGCTCCGCGGCCAGCGCCCCGCCGCCGAGTGGCTGGCTAGCTGGGAGCGCGGGCGAACCGAGCTGGGGGAGCAGTGCTCACCCCAGGGCCCGCCGGCGGAGCTGGCTCTGGAGGCCCAAGCCGGCGAGCCCGGCTGGGAGCGGCTCCCCCTCGGCGACGAGGACCTGCTCCTGATCGGCCGCGACCCCAAGTGCCACGTGCGCCTGCGCAACAAGACCGTCTCGCGCCACCACGCCACGCTGCTGCGGCTGGAGCGGGTGTGGGTCCTGCGCGACGAGGGCCGCTCGACCCCCGCCCTGCACAAGGGCCAAGCCGTGAAGCTGGCCCGCCTGGGCCCCGGCGACGTGATCCAGCTCGGCGACGTCGAGCTGCGCCTGGCGGCCGGCGCCCCGCCCCCCGACCTGTGGGTCGGCCCGCGCGTGGCCGACGCGCTGCTGGCGCTGGGGCACCCGGCCCTGTGCGCCCTGGCCCTGGCCGAGCTCGACGCGGCAGAGAGCGAGTCGGCGCCGCAGGTCGCCGCGCGGCTCTACCCCGACGACGCCCAGCGCGCGGCCGCGGCCGCCGCCAAGCTCGAGCAGGCCCGCGCGCGCCGGCTCCCGCGCGTCCACGCGCTCCTGGACCGCCACCTCGCGACGGCGGCCACCGCCTCGGTCGCCGAGCTACGCGCCGCCTGCGAGCAGCGCGCGGCGGCGCTGGGCCCGCAGGTCCAGCTGGTCAGCGGCTAGGTCGAGAAGGCGAACTTGGGCAGGGGCTTGCGCACGGCGGGCACCTCCTGAGCGTCCTTGCCGAGCGCGCTGAACTCGACGCTGGGCGCGAAGCCCGCTTCGTTCTCCTCGCCGATCGCGACGATCTGGACGTCGGGGAACTCGAGGTCCGCGGGCACCTCGGCCGTGTCGAGGAACACGAAGGCCACCAACACCGGGTCGGGCTCGCCCTCGGCCCGCTCGCGCGGGACCTCGAGCGGCTCGCCGGCCTGGGTCTCGTAGAGGGCCTCGACGGTCACGCTCAGGTCGCTGCGCTTACCCGGGTAGAGGCCCACGAAGAGCAGGTCCGCGGGGGCCGGCACGTGACCGCGCTCGGCGATCCGGCGCGCCTGCTCCTCGTCGAGCACGATCGCCTCCTCCGCTTCGACGAGGACCAGGGTGGCCTCGCCGGCGGGCGCGCTGCGGCGGGACTCGCCGCGGCGCAGCACGAAGCGCTTGCGCCCCGGCACGACCATGGTCCGGGTGCGGTCCTTGATGATCGTCCAGGCCGACTTGGCGGCCCCGCAGGCGGGGCAGGTCGACTCGTCCAGCTCGACCTGGTGCGCGCAGGAGGGGCAGCTCCAAGGCACGGGCTAGAGCTCGCTCAGCTTGCTGACGATCTCGCGCATGACCTCGCTGGTGCCGCCGCCGAGGGTCAGCAGGCGCGCGTCGCGCCAGGCGCGCGAGACGACGTATTCGTCCATGTAGCCCCAGCCGCCGTGGAACTGGAGGCAGCGGTCGATCACCTTGTTGGTCAGCTCGCAGCAGAAGAGCTTGGCCATGCTGACCTCGCGCACGCACTCGACCTTGCGGTCGAAGAGGTCGACGGCGAAGTAGGCCAGCCGACGCGCGGCCTCGACCTCGGTCAGCAGCTGGGCGAACTGGTGGCGCCAGGTCTGGAACTTGATGATCGGACGGCCGAAGGCGCTGCGCTCGTTGCCGTAGCGGATCGCGTCCTCGATACAGAGCTGCGCCCCGGCGCAGGCCGCCAGCGCCGCGACCAGGCGCTCGCCCTGGAAGTTCTGCATCAGGTAGTAGAAGCCCATGCCCTCCTGGCCGACCAGGTAGCGCTGGGGCACGCGGCAGTCCTCGAAGTGCAGCTCGGCGGTGTCGCTGGCCTTGTTGCCGAGCTTCTTCAGCTTGCGCCCGACCGAGAAGCCCTTGGTGTCGCTCGGGAGCAGGATCACCGAGATCCCCCCGTGGCCGGCCTCGGGGTCGGTCTTGCAGATCAGGGTCACGAAGTCGCAGCGCGTGCCGTTCGTAATGAAGGTCTTGCTGCCGTTGATGACGAAGTCGTCGCCGTCCTTCTTGGCGTAGGTGCGGATCGAGGCCACGTCGGAGCCGGCGTTGGGCTCGCTCACGCCGAGGGCGGCGATCTTCTCGCCGCGGATCGCGGGCGCGAGGAACTCTTCCTTTTGCTCCTTGGAGCCGAGGTCCGCGATGATCGGCGTCGCCATGTCGCTCTGGACCATGAGGGCCATGTTGGCGCCCGCGCAGCGGCTGCGGACGAGCTCCTCCACGTAGATCGTCGTGTACCAGTAGTCGAGGTTGGCCCCGCCGAACTCCTCCTCGTAGTTCAGCCCGAGCAGCCCCTGCTCGCCGGCCTTCTTGAACAGCTCGGAGGGGAAGTCCTCGTTCTCCTCCCACGCGTCGGCGTGGGGCGCCATCTCGCGCTCGACGAACTGGCGGACCATGGCGCGGAACATCTCGTGTTCTTCGCTGAAGAAGGGCTCACGCTCGCTCATGGGGTCTCCTTGGCTGGTTCGCTGGATCGTAGCTCACGGCACGATCGTGCCGGTGGCGAAGTCGGTGTCCTTGCCGAAGTGGACCTGAACGTAGCCTGTCCCAGGCAGGAAACTCCTGCCGTCCCCTTCCAGGTCGAGCCGTACCTTCCAGAGCTTGGCCTCGAGCAGCTCACCCGGGGCAATCCCCTGAACGCTAAGCGTAAGGACCTTGAGTTCTCCGCCAGCAGGCTCGGTTCGGAAGTAGGTCTCGGCCTCCCACTCGTCACCGCTACCGATCCACGTAATGGTCTCGCTCCTCCAACCGACGCGCCACTTGCCCGTGCGACGCCCCAAGACGATGCGCACGTTGTGCGGACCGTATTCCACGAACTCACCCTCCAACTCGACTTCGAAGTGTGCGTCCTCGTGAAGAACGCCCGGGCTAATCTGAAGTTGTCCACCTTGACCCATGCCCCCAGCGCTGAGGCTGTAGGACGCCAGGAGATTGATCAGCGCCTCGAGCTGCGGGCCCGGGTCGAGGGGGTTCTTGAGATCGCTCAAGGGAACTGGTGACCAGTTGGGCTTCCCGCTTGCTGGACTGCGCACGGTTCCCCACTCGGTGTGCCAGAAGTAGGTCTCCCAAGCGCTGTCCGACCAGATCGCAAGGATTCCAGATCCGACGAGGATCAGGCCGACCCCCACCACGGCGATCACTCCGAAGCCGGGGACCATCGTCGCTAGAGAGAGGATCGATCCAAGCGCAATCAGCGCGTTCCCAGCGACAGCAGAGTCGTCACCAATCGCCACCGCGTCGTCGATGGCCGCGATCGCGAGGCCTGCATCGATGACCGCTGCGGCAACGTTGATCAACTGGAAGGAACGAATCCAGAAGGCCTCGCTCGTGCCCAGCTCGGCGATGATCCTGGTCCTGAGCTCAGCGCTGATTGCGGAGTCAAAGGCCCCCGCCACGCCGAGCGCTGAGCCAAAGAGAGCAACGACGGAGCCCTCGTTCGGTTCCTTGCGATCCGTCGCTCCCGCGACCAGGTTCAGGATGGCAAAGCCGACGAACACCTTGTGCATGGTGCCGAGGTAGCCGTGACTCCCCTCGAGGGCAGTCTGTAGCGCTGCGGTCGGCTCAACCTTCACTCCAAGCGAGGCGATCTCGACCTCGACCAGAGGATTGGGAGAGAGGCTGAGGTTGTTCAAGGCCTTGAGCCGATTCGCTGCCGCAATGGTCCTGCCGAGGCGCTTGATCACCAGCGGCACGAGATCGGTGTAGACAGAAATGAGCGTGGCTGCGGACTTCTGGACGATCGAGAACTCAGTGCTCGCAATCGGCGACTCAGGAAAGACGTAGCGGCTGACGAGTGAGGCTGGGTCCTCGAGGGCCTCAGCCACGTAGTCCGCTCCCGGAGGCGCAGCAGCCAGCTGCCCAAAGGCTGGTCCCCAGCGCTCGAGAAACGCGACCATGTCCTCTTCGCGCGTCGCCGACGCCTCGTGAGCGAGGAGCGACCAATGCAGCATCGGGCCATTGAGCCACTCGATGACCGCGGCTGCAGATCCCTCTGACCTCTGCAGCAAGCGGGTGCGCAGATCCTCGGCCTCTTGCAGGTCGGCCCGCAGCCGACTCTCGTCAACGCGGTCTCGCAGTCCTCGTTGGTCATCGGGATCGTGATCGAGGATGTCGACCATGACCCTCATGGTCATGTAGCGCCGCCGAATGCGAATCGCATCAGCGCGCTTTCCTTCGACCTTCTCGCGCTCGATCTCGTCCATTGAGTCAGGCGGAGGTGGAGTTGGCGTCTCCCATTGCATCCAAGCCGCTCGCGCCTCGAAGTGGGCTTCGCGCAGGGCGTCTAGCTTGGAGAGTGCTTCACTCGCCCCCACGACCGGCACGAAGTCGGTCGAGCCGTCCTTAGGAACGTAGTAGTGCGGGGACCCCGGATAGAGCACGACCCCCGAGCCGACGGAGAAGGACTCCGCGCAGATCTCCTCGATAATCTGCTCGTTGAAGCGAACCGGACAGGCGATCAATCGGTAGTAGTAGTACTCGTACTCGTGGTTGCCAGGGAGCACGAGCAGATTTCTTGGCGCTCGCTCCCCCTTGGGAGGGCGTGGCGTCCCTGGATCGAGCGGGAGACCCTCGAGGGTCGGACACACCCAGCCCTCCTCGTCCAGCCAGACTTCTCGGAGCCACTCCACGGGGCTGCGTTCATTCGTCTCGTGCCGAAAGACGTAGAGCCAATGGTTCTCGAGGAATGTGAACCCGTCATGCTCGAGCGACCCTCCGTTGCTCAGGACGGGTCGGAAAGGCAATAGAAGCTGGCTCACGCGCTCGCTCCGCTCTGCTTCCAAAAGGGCAGCGCCAACTCGTCCGTCCAGCGGAAGTCCTCGTTCCCGCTGGTCCATTCCAACTCGGGCTCCTCGCCCGGTTCGTCCGGCGGGTCATAGACCGGCGCCTCCGGGAGCGGCGCAAGCAGCTCCTCGCTCGAGGCCCCGTCGAAGAGCGGAATCCGACGTCCATCACCGGGAAGATGCGTCAGAGTCCACGTCGTGTCAGGAGTGATCTCCCGGAAGTAGATCACCACGAGCCCCGGCTGGCGCTCGCCCTCCGGAATCGTCAATGTCTGTGAATAGCTACCGTCGGCGCTCACCAGCTCGAAGGCGTCGTCGTAATCGTCGGGCGACTCGAGATAGACGAGCAGCTCAAAGGCGTCCGCGAGGTCCTCAAAGCGAATGTCCTCGATCACCTCGTCGCGCCAGGTGGGGTATTCGCCGCAGCCCGGCGCGGGGCAGCTGGCCTGGGGCTGCGGGTCGATCCCGCTGGGGAACATGAACACCTCGACGCGGCGGTTGAGCTCTTCGCTCACGCCGTCGGCCGTCTCGACCGCGGGGTGGAACTCACCGCAGCCATGGACCGCCAGCACGGTCCCCTCGGGGAGCGTCGTCTGGTCCTGGGCCATATAGGCCGGCACCAGCTGCGCGCGCGTGTTGGGACCCGAGGCTCCGTCGACCGCTAGCGCGCTGCCGCGGGTCTCGTTGCTCCAACGCTGGAAGCGCTCGACGGCGCTGCTGGTCCCGGGCCCGCCGAGCCCGTCGATCTCGCCCGTGTAGAAGGGCCCGTCGGCGTCGCTCAGGACGCTGAGCATGTATTGATCCTCGCGCGTACCCCAGGCGGCGCCGGCGGCGGCTTCGCCGCGGAAGTAGCCCTCCCAGGTCGCGGCGTCGTCCTGGAGGAAGGCCGCCATGGCGCGGGCGCGCTCCTCGCTCAGGAGGCGGTTGTATTCCTCATCGCCCGAGCGATCCGCGTGCCCGGTCACGAGGACCTCCATGCCGGGGTGGCGGTCGTAGAAGCGCTTCAGCCCGCGCATGGCGGTGAAGGCCCCCGGCAGGAGGAAGGTCTTGTTGGTCTCGAAGAGCAGCCCGTCCAGGATCCCCCGGTAGGAGCCCTTCTCGGGGACCGCCTCGGCCGCGCTCTCGCCGAGGCCGGCCAGGTGCTCCAGCCACGAGAGGGGGTTCATGTGCCACACGTGGCGGCTGGCGGGGAGCAGGTCGGCGTGGCCGGCCTCGACCAGCTCGCTCCACCACTGGTAGGGCGTGAGCGCCTCGGTCAGGCCCTCGGTGTCCCACACCCCGTTCATGGCCTCGACGGCCGCGCCCACGTCGGGCACGCCCCACTCGCTCACGAACTTGCAGGCCAGCTTGCGCACGCTGGCGCCGTCCTCGCGGTAGAAGCGCTCGACCTCGTCGGCGTCCAGGTTGGAGAGGCCGGGGTCGCTCGCCGTCCACTCCTGCTCGACCAGGCCGAACACCTTGGCGGCGTCGATCGTGAAGTCCTCGTTGTCGTCGCTGACCGCGCGCCAGCCCGCCAGGCCCTCGCTGAGGTTCTCCTCGGCGAAGACCTCGAAGTGGACCAGGGCCTCGCGCGGGTCGCCGAAGGTCCCCACCCAGCCGAGCGTGTCCCCGGTCTGGAGCGCCTTGTCCGGCGTGACGAGCTCCCCGCCCCGCAGGCGCGAGACGAGGTCTAGGTCCAGCGCGCCGCTCTCGTCGTGCAGCCAGGCCACGCCGCTCAGCTCCGCGTCGGGCGGGAGCGGGCCGAGGTGACACAGCAGCGAGTAGAAGGTCCCGGCCCCGTCGTCGTGGCGGAGCAGCGCGAAGTTCCGGCTGCCGAACTCGCCCTCGCCGGCCTCGCCCTCGGCCATGCGCGCGGCCAAGAGGGTGCCCGCGGCGCAGGCGTAGACGGGGTCTCCCTCGGCCCCCCACAGGTGCAGCCCGCCGTGCCACACCGTGTTGCTCCCGATCGGGTAGGAGCCGCCGGGGTGGTCCTGCTCGGTGTGCTGGAAGGCCGCCGCCAGGCTCTCGGCGCTCAGCGCCCGCCCCGCGCCCAGGTCGAGGGGCAGCTCGTAGCCGCCGCCGACCAGCTCCTCGCCCTTGAGCAGGGCGTAGATCACGGGCCGCGAGCCGCCGCTCGTGGGCGGGTTGAGCTCGTTGTTCTCGGTCCCGTAGACGCTCGAGTCCTGCTCGACGAGCGAGATCAGCTCCTTGTAGCGGCCCCAGTCGTAGACGACCTGGCAACCGGCCGACCACGAGCCGGGCCCGCCCGGGTCGCTGCCGCCGTAGTGGACGTTGATCGTGAGGTTGCGCTCGAGCTCCTCGCACTCGTCGAGGGCGAGGTCGCGGTCGCAGTCGCGGATCACCCACACGCCCTCGCCGTGAGGGCTCAGCGCGCGGTATTCGTAGTCCTCGGCCGTGTAGGTCGGCATGTCCGCCAGGCTCTTGTGCGGGTCGCCGGTGTGGTGGGTGCGCAGGTAGTAGTGGTGCAGCCCGGGCGCCAGGAGCGCGGTCGCGCCGGCGGCGCCAAACTCGGTCGAGACCAGGAAGGACTCGACCTCCTTCACGCCGCCGTTGAGGCGGACCACGAAGAGCGTGTCGTCCCAGCGGTCGTTGCGCGGCTCGCCCGTTGGGGCGCCGTCCTTGAAGCCGCGGGCGGCGATCAGCACGACCTGGCGGTCGCCCTCGGGCCAGGCGGTGAGCGGGTCGCTCTCGAGGCCGTGGGCGCGGCGAGCCCGCTCGTAGCAGGCTCTCAGGTGGTCGTAGAGCTGCGCAGGTGCTAGTTCGTCGAGGTTCACCATGTGCGAAGACTACAGGAACGCGCGGAGGCCGGCTGGGTTTCTCGCGCCCCTCAGAATCGGGCGGACAGGCCGGGGCGAGTCGTGCAAAGCGTGAA
>CALDQK010000751.1 GCA_937911525.1 uncultured bacterium | reverse complement strand
GTTTCGGAGATTGAAGCAGGAAAGCACGAAAGCAGGAAGACTGCGGAGGTGAGCCGGAGTCGTTCCTGCTTTCGTGCTTTCCTTCTTCACACACTCGAGTCAGAAGGAGCTGTCGCACCAGCGACAGCTCCTTCTCGCTTCGCGACAGCCTCCCGTGCCCGTGGAAGTTGGAAGAACCGAAAGTCGGCAGGGCGCTTCCAAGCTCCCTCCCGGCGCCTCAGCTGAGCAGCAGCCACACCGCGATCGTGAGCAGCACCGCGCTCAGCCCGACCAGGCCCGCCACCAGGCCCCAGAGCAGCTTGTCGCCGCCCTCGCCCTCGCCGAGGGTCGGGACGCTGGGGCTGCTGTTCGCGCCGAGGGGCACGCGATCCGGGTTGCGTTGGTAGAGCTCGAGGGCGGCCCGCAGCTCGCCCGCGCTGCCGTAGCGGTCCTCGGGGCGGCGCGCGAGGCACTTGAGCACGATCGCCTCGATGGCGGGGTCGATCCCCTGGGCGACCTCGCTGGGGGGGCGGATCGGGTCCTTCATGCGCGCCAGGATCTGGCCGGTCGAGCCCACGCCGTAGGGCGGGTGGCCGGTCAGGAGGGCATACATCGTCGCCCCCACCCCGTAGATGTCGCTGTGCGGACCGATCGGGCCGGCGTCCTTGTAGGCCTGCTCGGGCGGCCAGTAGCCCGGAGTCCCGATCCCGACCGAGGTCCGGTGCGGGTTGTGCGCCATGTCCTTGGCCAGGCCGAAGTCGGTCAATAGCGCGCGCTCGTCCCGGTCGACCAGCACGTTCAGCGGCTTGATGTCGCGGTGGAGCACGTCCTGGCGGTGGACGTGGATCAGCGCGTCGGCCAGCGCGCGCCCGAACTTGGCCGCGACCTTGCCGCTCAGGCGACCCTTGCGGTCCAGCCGGTCCTGGAGCGACTCGCCCTCGATCAGGGCCATCACGATGTAGGGCGAGCCCTGGTGCTCGCCGCAGTCGTGGACGCGGACCACGTTGGGGTGGTTGAGGCGCGCCAGCGCGCGGGCCTCGTTCTGGAAGCGCCGCCGCAGGCCGGGGTCGGTCTCGCGGCTGGCGAGCATCATCTTGATCGCGACCGACCGACCGAGCTTGGGGTCGTAGGCGCGGTAGACCACGCCCATGTTGCCCTTCGCGATCTCGCCGTCGATCCGGTAGTGCGCGATCTGCGGGAAGTTGCGCGGGCCGCGCACGTCCTTGAAGGGGTCGGGGCCCTCGTTGGGGGGCGGCGGCGGCTCGACCTCGCCCGAGCTGCTGACCTCGAGGGGGTCGTTGGCGAAGGGGTCGTTGAAGAAGGGGTCGGTGGCCTTGGCCTTGGCCCGGGCCGGCGTCAGCGCAGGCGCCATCCCGCTGGGCGGGCCCGTGGGCTTGGTGATCCGCTGGACCTCGGGGAAGGGGTCGGGCTGCTCGTAGAGGACCTCACGCAGGGCGAGGTCCAGGATCCGGTCGCGGCCGGTGCGCGTCTCGTCGGAGAGCCCCGGAAAGAGCACCTGCCTCAGGCGCGACTCGGCGCCCCGCAGGAGGGGGTCGATCTCCTCGACCGGCTGCCCCAGCCGACGCCCGATCTGGGCGCGCGAGCAGCGGCGGCGATAGCGCAGCTCGATCGTGCGCTGAGCGGCGGACTCCAGCTCGCCGAGCCCCTCGCGCAGCTCGTCCAGGCGGGTCTCGCCGCCGTCGGCGCCGGCGAAGGCCTCCCAGTCGGCTTCGGCCTCCTCCAGGCTCTTGAAGGGCGCCTTGCGCCCTTGAGCCTGCATGCCCGCCAGGAGCACCTTGCGGCCCTCCTCGAGCAGCAGCGCCAGGCGACCGGCCTCGTCGCCCCAGTCGGGGCGATCGGCGAGATCCTGGGGGACGCGCTCCGACAACGCGGCCGCCTCGCGCGGCGAAGCGCCGAGGTATCGCAGGTAGCGCCACAGGCCGCGGGTCTGCGACTCGCTCAGAACGGAAGAGGCGTCAGGCACGCTGCCGGAAGCTTACCTTCCCACCCGCCGGCCAAGCCACCGCCCCCGGCAGCAAAGATCCCTCCGACTTCCTCCGCCACACTCCGCCTTGCTCTCAGGGCTCCCCTCCGCGAACCTCTGTCTCTGTGACGACCAAGAGCAACCCCGGCTATCTGGAATACGCGCCCTTCCACGCGCGCCACAAGGACCTCGGCGAAGAGGAGTTCGTCTCCCGCTGGCCGCAGCTCTTCCTCGTCTCGGCGCCCTTCGACGAGAAGACGCCGCTGCCGAGTAACGCTGCGCTCTACCCCCTTCGCCAAGACGAGGTCTACACCTTCGGCCGCAAGCTGAGCGCCGACGTCAACTGCGTGATCCCCACGGTCGAGGCCTCGCGCAAGCACGCGCGGGTCTCCTACGACCCCACCGAGCGCAGCTGGTTCGTGCAGGACCTCGGCTCGACCAACGGGACCTTCGTCGACGAGAAGCGGCTCGGGAAGGGCATGCGAGCCCCCCTGCGGCTGGAGAAGGGTCCGGTGCTGCGGATCGGCGAGATCAAGCTCCGGATGTGGACGAGCGACGACCTCTACGCGGTGCTCGTGCTCGGCAAGCCCCGCCCTCCCCAGGAGCGGAGCAAGAAGTCGCCGGTCAGCGGCGACGGCTTCGACCGCCCGGCGGGCAAGCAGACCGCCCCCCCCCGCCAAGCCTCGCCCGCGGGGCGGAAGGTCGCGCCCGCGGGCAGGAAGGTCGCCCCGCCTGGGGCCGAGTCACCGCCGCCTCCGCCGCGGAGGGGCACGGCGCGCCCGCCAGCGCCTCCATCGGCGCGCCGGAGCGCGCCGCCCAGCCGCAGCCCGCAGGGGCGCCCCGCGTCGGGCGCCGGGTCCCCCCGCCCCCCCGCC
>CALDQK010000750.1 GCA_937911525.1 uncultured bacterium | reverse complement strand
TCGGCGCTGCGGCTCGCGAAGAGGGCGTAGGACACGTTCAGGCCGCCCAGCACGCCGCCGCAGGCGATCAGGGCGGCGGTCAGGAGGACCATCAGCCGGATCGGCCGGAAGAAGGCGTCGAGGCCCGCGTAGTAGGCCTGCTCCGAGACGGCGACCAGCTCGAGGTCCAGGCGCTGGGCGGCGAAGGCCTCGACGTCGGCCAGCTCGGCCCGGGTGGGGTCCAGGGTCATGACCACGCAGGAGAGGGTGTCGCGCTGGGCCACGACCTGGAGGTCGGTCAGGGCGGTCCACAGCTCGGCCTCGAGCACGGTCCCCGGCGCGACGAAGCGGCCGACCACGGTCCAGGCGCGCCCGTCGAGCCAGAGCTTGGTCCCGAGGCAGGCGCCTGGGGCGAGCTCCAGCTCCTCGGCCAGGCGGGCCCCGAGGAGCAGCTCGTCTGCGCCCGCGCGGGGCGGGCGGCCCTCGACGAGCTCGACGGCGCTGTGGACGAGGAAGGCGCGCGGCGTGACGCCGCGCACGACGGTCAGCCGTCCCTGGGGCGCCTCGGCTGAGCGGGTCACACTCAGGCCGAGGTGCACCTCGGGCGAGAGGTAGGGCTCGCCGTTGCGCGTGCGCACGCCCTCCAGGCTGGCGGCGGCGATCGCCGCGCTCTTGAAGGGCAGCTGGCTGCGCTCGACGCTCTCCTCGGAGCCGGCGCCCAGCAGGAGCACGTTGTGCGCTGAGCCGCTGCTGATCAGGGACTGGCTCATGCCGCGCACGAAGCCGGCCGAGAGGGCGACCAGCAGCACGACCAGCGCCGCGCCGCCGACGCCGAGGGCCGTGCGGAGCGGGTTGCGGCCCAGGTTGCGGGCGGCGTAGTCGAAGGGGAGCAGGCGCATCACAGGGCCCTGAACGCGCTGGCCAGGTCGCGGCGCGCCACGCGCAGGGCCGGGACGAGCCCGGCCGCCACGCTGAGCACGATCGCGGCCGCCACGCCCTGGGCGAGGAGCGAGGGCTCGGCGCGGATCTCCAGCTGGACGCCCTCCATCGCGAGGCTGAGCGAGGCCGCCTGCAGCGCCGCCAGCGCGGCGGCGCCGCCCAGCGCCCCGCCTGCCAGTCCGAGCAGCGCGCCCTCGGCCAGGATCAGGCCCACGATGTGCCCGGCGCGGTAGCCGAGGGTCTCGAGCACCGCGTACTCCTTCATTCGCTCCTGCACCGCGAGCACGATCGCGTTGGCGACCAGCGCGAACACCGCGACCAGCGCGCCCAGCCCGAGCCAGCGCGCCAGGCCGACCGCGGCGACCACGTCGCTGGCGGCGGCCTTGGCGAAGGCCTTGGCGGGGCGGGTGTGGGTCGGGTCGCTCTCGCGGGCCAGCTCGGCGTCGATCGCGGCGGCGACCTCGTCGAGGCGCGCGGGGTCGTCGACCTCGACCTCGAACTGGGTCACGACCCCGCCCGTGCCGCCGCGCCGCTCGGCCTCCTGCAGGAAGGCCAGGTGGGTGTAGGCCGCGTTGCGGCTCTGGAGGTCCTCGCTGGCGCCGATCGCGGCCACGTAGACCGTGATCCCGGCCGCGCTGAAGCGGTCGCCGACCGAGATCCCGCGCCGCTCGGCCAGGGCGGAGCCGACCAGGGCCGCGTCGGAGCGGCGCTGCCAGTCCTCGAAGGAGCCCGAGACCAGCTGGAATCGGGAGGACAGGCCGGTCTCGGGCGGGACGCCGCGGAAGGTGACCACGTCCAGCGAGGCGCGGCAGTTGGAGACGCTGATCTTGACCGGCACGACCCGGGTCACGCCGGGGATCGCCGCGATCCGCCGTTCGTAGTGCTGCGGGAGCTGGCTGGTGAAGGGGCAGTAGCGGTTCTCGCGGTAGACGATCAGCGAGGTGTCGTCGGCGGCTCGGGTGGTCGCGCGCTCGACGCCCTTACGCGTCGCCTCGACGGCGCAGAACAGGAACACCGCCACCGCGACCCCCAGCACGACCAGGAGCGCGCGCAGGGGCTGGCGCCAGGTGCGCTTGGCCACGAAGGGCAGGAGCCGGATCACGCTTCGCCCCCCGCCGGGAGCGCCTCGATCAGGCGACCCTTCTCGAGGTGCAGGGTCAGGTCGGCGAACTCGGCGGTCTTGGGGTCGTGGGTGACCATCACGATCGTCTTGCCGAGGTCGCGGTGGAGCTGGCTGAGGAGCTCCATCACCGCGGCGGCCGCCTCGCGGTCGAGGTCGCCGGTCGGCTCGTCGGCCAGGATCAGGCGCGGGTCGGTCACCAGGGCGCGCGCGATCGCGACCCGCTGCTCTTGCCCGCCCGAGAGCTGGCGCGGGAAGTGGTCGTGGCGCTCGGCCAGGCCGACCAGCTCCAGCGCGAGGGCCACGCGGCGGTGGCGCTCCTTGCGCTCCAGGTCGTGGATCAAGAGGGGCAGCTCGACGTTCTCGTAGGCGGTCAGGACCGGGACGAGGTTGTAGAGCTGGAACACGTAGCCGACCTCCTGGCTGCGCCAGCGGGCCAGCTCGCCGCGCGAGAGGCGCGCGATATCGCGCCCGCCGACCACGAGCTGCCCCGAGGAGGGGCGATCGATCCCCGCCAGGAGGTTGAGCAGGGTCGTCTTGCCCGAGCCCGAGGGGCCCATCAGCGCCAGGAAGGTGCCCTCGGGCACGCTCAGGTCCAGCGCGTCGAGCGGCTTGATCGTGCGCTCGCCGCTCTGGTAGGTCCGCGTCAGGGCGCGGCACTCGACGAAGGGCGGGGCCTCAGGGCTCGCCGGCGGGGGTCCTTCGTCGCTCACGGGGCCTCCCCCTCGACGCGCAGCAGCGCGCCTTCGCTGAGGCCGGGGGTGGGCCGGACCACGACCTCGTCACCGAGCCGGAGGCCGGCGAGGACCTCGAGCGCGCCCTCCAGGCGAGCGGGGCCCAGCTCCACCGCGCGCAGCGTGGCCACGGCCCGCTCGCCCCGGCGCTGGCTGGCGAG
>CALDQK010000749.1 GCA_937911525.1 uncultured bacterium | reverse complement strand
GACCCTGCGCGCGGAGCTGCGCGCCGGTCTGGCGCGCTGCACGGAGGAGCCCGAGCAGGACGAGCACTTCGAGACCCTGCTCGCGCTGCTGGCCGAGGTCGAGGCGCCGGCCCCGCTGCGCGAGCTCCGCCCCCGCGCGCCGGGTCGCGTCCAAGACGCCTTCGACCTGCGCGCCGCGCTCCTGACCGAGCTGCGCGGCCAGCCGCGCCAGGCAGCCCAGCTCTGGGAGGCGCTCTGGCGCCGCCGCCGCCAGCCGCTGGCGCTGCTGGGACCGCTGCTCGCCCTCCTCGACGCGAGCGGCCAGCAGGCGCGCTCCCTCGACCTCGCCCTCAGCGCGCCTGGGGGTCAGCTCGACGCGCGCCGCTTCGCGCGCTGGCTGGGCCTGGCCCACCCGCGCCTGAGCGCCGCCGCCCCCGAGGCGCTGCGAGCCGCGCGCGAGCGCGCCCCCCTCGACCTGCGCCTGGCGCTGGACCTCTCGCTGGACGCGGCGCGAGGGGCGGCGGAGCCGCGGCTCGGCGCGGAGCTGCTGCGCGACGCCTACCGGCTGAGCCGGGGCTCGAGCGCGCTGCTCCCGCTCCTGCTCGAGCGCCTGCGCGCCGCTGGGGAGCCGGAGGAGGCGCGGGCGCTCCAGCTCGCCGCGATCCGCGCCGGCGACGAGCGCTGGGAGGGCTTCGCCCGACTGGCGCGCTGGCACCACTCAGCCGGACGGCACGCGGCGGCTCGGCGCGCCCTGAGCAGCGTGCTCGACCTGCGCGCGGGCGCCGGCGAGGCGCAGCGCTGGGTCAGCGACCAGCTGCGCGAGCTGGGCTACGAGCAGGAGAGCCTCGCGACCCTGCGCGACAGCCTCGAGCGCTCGGCGCGAGCGGGCGAAGACCTCGGCCGCTACGTCGAGCGCGCGCTCGAGCTCGGGCGCGAGGACCTCGCCGCGGAGGCCTTCGAGTGGGCGCTGGCTCAGCCCTGGCTGACGCTGAGCGGAGAGGACCGCGCCCTGCGCGCGGCGGTCCAGCACGCGCCGCGCCTGCAGCCCCTGCTCAGCCGCTTGCGCCGCCACGACCTCCAGATCAGCGCGACCTGGGATCAGCCCCTCGACGTCGACCTGATCGTGCTCGAGCCCGAGGGCACCTTCTGCCGAGCGGGCGGGAGCTCGCACAGCACCGCCGGCGGGCGGCTGCTCGACGACCGAGACCGCGGGCCCGAGGACTACTACCGCCGCGTCGCCGCGCCCGGCGCCTACCGGCTCCAGCTCGTCGCCAAGGGTCGCGGCCCGACCCAAGTCCAGGTCCGGGTTCGCGTGCGCGCGCTGGTGCGCGTCGGCGGGCGCTTCCGCGAGCGCGAGTGGGAGGTCCAGCTGACCCGCCCCGACGAGGTGGTCGAGGTCGGCGTGCTGCGGGTCGAGGGGGATCCCGAGCGCGAGTAAGCTCCCCCAGGCGCGGGGAGCGCCGCGGGGGGGACCCATGACGCGCGACGTTCAGAGCTTGCTGGACAGCGCCTTCGCCAAGCTGGAGGCGGCCGAGGTCGAGCTCGACCACCGGCGCCGCTGGGAGGTCGGGGAGCTCACGCCGCTGGAGAAGGTGGCGCTGATCCTCAACGACCTGTTCTGCGAGGCGCAGCGGGGCGGCTTCGACTACTGGCTCCAGCGCCGCTACTGCGCCAAGGGCTACGTCGAGCTGCAGCGGGTCGCGGCGGCGATCGTGGGGCGGCACCGCGAGCTGGACCCCCTCGCGGCCGAGGTGATCCTCGGCATGTGCGAGGCGGTCGAGCTCGCGCCGGCCAGCTATGACGCGGACCACCCCGACGATCCGAGCGAAGCCGAGGAGGAGGCCTACCAGGCGCTCTGCGACGGGCGGCGCTTCCTGGACGCGATCTACTACCAGCTCAGCCGGCGCATGCTCCGCTTCAACGAGCGCGTGGTCGCGGCCTGGGACGAGGCCCAGGACCCCTTCGCGCTCCCGGCGGCCAGCGCCCCGCCCGTGGCTCGCGCGGGCCTGACCCCGCCCGAGCCTGAGCAGGGCCCGGTGCGCTACCCCACGATCCAGGTCGGGCTGACGCAGGCCGGCGCGGACCTCGAGCTCTGCGCCAAGGGAATTCAGGCGAGCGAGCTGTGGACCCTGGTCACGGCGGGCCTCTACGCGGCCGGCGTCCCCCTGGCGGAGGTCGCCGAGTTCCACGGCAGCCAGCCCTCCGCCAGCGGGGAAGACGACAAGGCGGCCCTCGTCGCGCGCTGCTGCGCCACGGTCGACGTGGACGGGACCCTGGCCCGCACCGGCCAGCCCGCCGACCTGGCGCGGGTGACCGAGGCGGTGACCTGGACGCCGGACTGGATGCTGAAGGAGATCGCCAAGGAGGTCCGCCAGGGGCTGAGCTTCGTGATCACCTCGCCCGACCTGGACGAGCTCGGCGGCGGGCCGCGCGCCCTGGGCTTCGGGCTGAAGCGGGTCGAGTGGGGTCAGGGAGCCCTGCCCCTGGTGGATCAGGCCGGCGAGCCCGAGCGCGACGCGCCGACTTTCCTGCTCCTCCAGGGGCACGGCCTGCCCGCAGAGCGCGACCCTTCCCGCGCCGCCGCCCGCGAGCTGCTGACCCTCGCGCGTGAGCACGGCGCGCTGATCGTGCTGGGCGCGCCCGAGCCGATGCGGGTCTCGCTCGGCTTCCTGGCCGACATGGGCGGGGTGAACTTCGTCAACCAGCACCCCGACAGCTGGGGCTTCTGAGCTCATGGCCCCTTCACCCGAACGGATCGCGCGCGGCGCCTTCGACCCCGACCTGACCTTCGCTGAGCTGGTGGCGCTCCTCGACGCGCTCCTGGCCGAGGCCCTCGGCGAGGACGCGCGCGCGGCTGCGCTGCGCTACCTCGACGCCAACCTCCCCGACGCGGAGGTGGCGCTCCTGCTCGAGTGGCCCGGCGAGTGGTTCGGCAACCGCTGGTTCGAGGAGGCGGCGCTGTCCCCAGAGGAGATCGCCGGCTACGCCCTCGAGCGCTGCGAACGGCAACTACCAGGTCAGCCTTTGGAAGATGACTAGATCGCTCGGCTAGACTTAGCGAGTGAACGATTGATTTAGCTGAAGTTGTGAGGATCTAGCAGCCCCAACGCCGTAGGCTGCTGGCTCGTCTCGACCGCAAGGACTCCATGTTCGACCGCAGCCTCATTTCGTATCTGGCGATCGCCGAGCCGGTCAGCTCGCTCAGCCACATGATCGGCGCCCTGCTGATCCTGTTCGTCGCCTTGCGGCTCTTCGCCCTCGTGCGCGGCTGCAAGGTCCGCACGGGCGCCGTAGCCCTCTTCGTATGCGGCACGAGCGGCATGTTCCTCGCCTCGGGGACCTACCACTTCCTCTCGCGCGACCAGTCGCTGCACCGGGTGTTCTGGTATCTCGACCACGCCATGATCTGGGTCACGATCGTGGGCACGATCTTCGCCATCCAGGTCCTGGCGCGCGTCGGCTGCAAGCGCTCCATGATCGGGCTCTGGACGCTCGGGATCAGCGGGGCCTGCCTCGAAGGGGTCTTCCTCGACGGCCTGCCGGGCTGGGTCAGCCCCGTGCTCTTCGTCGGCCTGGGCTGGTTCGGCGTGATCCCTTGCGCTCGGCTGATCCAGCGCCACGGGCTCGGGTTCGTGATCCCGATCATTCTCGCGGGGGCCTTCACCACCCTGGGCGGTGTGATCGACGCCCTGGAGTGGCCCATGCTCCTGCGCGGCGTGGTCGAGGGTCACGAGGTGATGCACTTCCTGATCCTGGCCGGCATGCTCTGCTTCGCCTGGGCGATCGACCGCTGCTGCCGCCTGCCGCTGCCGCACCTCCACCCGCGCCCTCAGTGGGACCGGCTGGAGGCGGCCTACCAGGCCGACGCCCTGCAGCCTGCCTAGCGCGCTGCTAAGGTCACGGCCGATGGCCAACCCGAGGGGAGCCCTGGCGTGACCTCCAGCTCCGGCGACGGACAGTGGGTGTCGGGTGTGAACCTCGACGGCGCCCCGGTGTCCTTCCAGCTGCGCGGGTTGCTGGGCAAGGGCGGCATGGCCAGCGTCTACAAGGCCTGGGACGCGGGCCTCCAGCGCGAGGTCGCGCTCAAGGTCCTCGACGGCGCGCTGACCGAGATGCGCCTGGCCCGCTTTCAGCGCGAGGGCCAGGCGGCGGCGACGCTGAAACACCCCAACGTGATTCGCGTGCACGGCGCGGGCGTGATCGAACAGCGCCCCTACCTGACCTACGAGCTGGTGGAGGGGGCGCAGCCCCTGGACGAGGCGTGGCGCACGCAGGGCCTCGAGCAGCGGCTCGACCTGCTCGAGACCGTGATCGAGGCCGTCGCGCACGCCCACGCGCAGGGGGTGGTCCACCGCGACCTGAAGCCCGAGAACGTGCTCGTCGACGCCGAAGGGCGCGCGCGCGTGACCGACTTCGGCCTGGCCTTCGTGGCCAGCGAGACGGAGCGCCTGACCGTGACCGGCGCCATGATGGGCTCGCCGCGGACCATGGCCCCCGAGCAGATCTCGGGCAGCCACGAGCAGCGCGGCCCTGCCACCGACGTGTGGGCCCTGGGCGTGCTGCTCTACCTGGCGCTCACGGGCGCCTGGCCCTTCGAGGGCGCGACCCTGACCGAGCTCATGGCCCAGATCGCGCGCGCGCAGCCGATCCCGCCGCAGCGGCTGGCGCCCGAGGTCAGCTACAACCTGGCCGGCGTGTGCGCGCGTGCGCTCGCAGCCAAGGCCGCCGCGCGCTACCCAGACGCGAGCGCCCTGGTCGAGGCCTTGCGCGACGCGCGGGCGCGCAGTGACCCCCGGCCCGTGTGGCCCCTGGGCCTGGCGCTCCTCGCGCTGGCCCTCGTCGCGGCCGGAGTCGCCCTCCGCCCGCGGGCCGCGACGCCGAGCCCGACGCCGACCCCGACCCTTACGCCGACGCCCAGGCCCGCCCCCGACACTGCCCAGGCTCCCAGCCCGACGCCCAGCGCCACCGCCTCCACTCGGAGGGGGCTGGGGCGCGCCGAGCTGCGCTTGTTGCCCTCGACCCACCGCTACGAGCTGCCCACCAACACGACGACGCGCAGAGTGCACGCGACCCCCAAGGGCCTGTGGCTGCGGCTCGACGTCGGCAAGCACCTGCTCTATCTCGAGCGCGAGGAAGGGAGCGGGCTCCCTGCGCGGACCGTCCTGGCGCCAGCGCCCGCGCGCCTCCGCGGCAGGGGGGTCCTCCTGGGCGACACGCTCTACGTCGCGTGCGGCGGGGGGAAGCGCAGCGGGGCCGTCGTTGGAATCGCCGCCGCCACGGCGGGACGCGCGCGCCAGGTGTGGAGCGACCCCGAGTTCACGGAGAGCAGCGACCTGCGCCTGACCGGCTGGATCGAGCCGAGCGGGGAGCGCTCCTTCGTCCTCTCGCTGCGCACGTCGGCGTGGCGGATCACGCTCAACGCTCAGGACGAGGAGGTCTCGCGCAAGCAGCTGGAGCTCCGCTCCTGCGAGATCGAGGACCTCGGCTGGCTGAGCCAGAGGCGACAGGTGATCGTCGCAGCCGCCAGCCAGGGCATGCTCCCGGCCCTGCTCCTCGTCGATCCAGAGAGCGGCGAGGTCACACTCTCGACGCAGGTCTTCTCCATACCCGAGACGCCGCTCGAGGGGCTCGACGGGAGCTATCTGGTGGGCTCCCGCACGGGTCACGTCGTGCGCTACATAGGCTCCAAGTGGACCTTCTTCAAGGATCCCACGACCAACGGGCTCGTCCCCGCGCACCCTGGGTCGAGCTTCCTGCTCGTGCGCGCCGCCCAAGACTCGCTCTA
Source organism: uncultured bacterium (assembly GCA_937911525.1). Lineage (GTDB taxonomy): Bacteria > Planctomycetota > J058 > J058 > J058 > NORP233. The sequence goes on along the minus strand of CALDQK010000749.1, from coordinate 2,944 downwards.
CAGCCTCAGCGGCAGCACCAAGCTCGACGAGAACTACCTCTGCGCGTGGGACCTGCGCAACATGGGCTTCGTGCAGCGCTTCCGCGTTCCCGGCGAGCGGATCACCGGCATGGGCTGGGACCCCGTGCTCCAGGCCATGTGGCTCGGCTTCAAGGGCCGACTCGAGCTGCGACCCCGCCCCCTGGAGCAGCGCTAGCGCTAGTTCAGGCGGCGGTGCGTGCCGCCGGTCGCCTCGATGTCGATCCCCTCGCTGAGCAGCTTCTCGCGGTAGGCCGTGTAGCCGCCCTCGAAGAAGCGCGCCTCGCCCTCGCCGTCGAAGTGCAGCACGTGGGTCGCGAGCTTGTCGAGGAAGAAGCGGTCGTGGCTGATGATCATGGCGCAGCCCGGGAACTGGGCCAGCGCCTCCTCCAGGATCGCCACGGTCGGGAGGTCGAGGTCGTTGGTCGGCTCGTCGAGGAGCAGCATGTTGCCGCCCTTGCGCAGCGTCTTGGCCAGCTGGACGCGGTTGCGCTGGCCGCCCGAGATGTTCCCCAGCGGCTTCTGCTGGTCGCCGCCGCGGAAGCCGAACAGGCTCACGTAGGCGCGAGCGTTCATCTTGCGCTTGCCGAGGATCACCTCGTCGTCGCCGCCGCTGATCGCCTCGTAGACGGTCTGCTCGTCGTCGAGCTCCTGGCGCGACTGATCCACGTAGCAGATCTCGACCGTCTTACCGAGGGTCGCGCTGCCCGCGTCGGGCTGCTCCTGGCCGACGACGATCCGGAAGAAGGTCGTCTTGCCGGCGCCGTTGGGGCCAATGATCCCGACCACCGCGCCGGGGGGCAGCGAGAAGCTGAGGTCCTTGAACAGGGTCCGACCGCCGAAGGCCTTGGTCAGGCCCTCGACGTCGAGGACCTGCTGACCGAGCCGGTTGCCGGCGGGGATCTGCAGCTGGATCCCGCCCTCCTTGGACATCTGCGCGACCTGATCCTGGAGGCGGTGGAAGTCCTTGATCCGGGCCTTGGCCTTGGCCATCCGCCCCTTGGGGCTCTGGCGGATCCAGTCCAGCTCGGCCTTCAGGCGGCGCTTCTTGGCGGCCTCCTGCTTCTCCTCGTCGCGCAGCTTCTTGGCCTTGGTCTCGAGATAGGTCGAGTAGTTGCCCTCGTAGGGGTAGGCCTTGCCGTGGTCCAGCTCGAGCATCCAGCCGGCCACGTTGTCCAGGAAGTAGCGGTCGTGGGTGATCGCGACGACCGTGCCGGGGAAGGTCGCCAGGTGGCGCTCCAGCCAGTGCACCGTGTCGGCGTCGAGGTGGTTGGTCGGCTCGTCGAGGAGCAGCACGTCGGGGGCAGCCAGCAGGGTCTGAGCCAGCGCCACGCGGCGCTTCTCTCCACCCGAGAGCGACTCGACCTTGGCGTCACCGGGCGGGGTCGCGAGCGCGTGCATGGCCTGCTCGACGGTGTGGTCGAGCTCCCAGGCGTTCTTGAGGTCGATCTCGTTCTGGACCCGCTCGAGCTCGTCGAGGACCTTCTGCATCGCGTCCGCGTCGAGCTCCTCGGCCAGCTTCTCGTTGAGCTCGTCGAAGCGCGTCAGCAGGTCGCGGATCGGCTTGACCGCCTGCTCGATGTTCCCGCGCACGTCGAGGCTCGGGTCGAGCTCGGGCTCCTGGCTGACGTAGCCGACCTTGACGTTGTCGGCCGGCTTGGCGAGGCCCTCGAAGTTCTCGTCCTCGCCCGCCATGATCCGCAGCAGCGTGCTCTTGCCCGAGCCGTTGTGACCGATCACGCCGATCTTGGCGCCCGGGAGGAAGGCCAGGGTGATGTCGTCGAGGACCTTGGCCCGCTCGTAGCTCTTGGACAGGCGCCGAATGGTGTAGACGAACTCGGCCACGGCTCAGACTCCGTTGGGGTAGATCTGCGGGACCGAGGGGCCGAGCAGGCCCGTGATGATCCCGCTGAAGACCAGCTTGCCGTCGACGAAGGCCTGGCAGTCGTAGCTGGAGCGGCGGACCTTGAGCTTCTTGACCTTGCAGACGAGGGTCACGCGGTCGCCGGGGGTGATCCCGCCGCGGAACTTCACCTCGTCGATCCCGCCGAAGAGCATCACCTTGCCCGGCGCCTGCTCGAGGCCGACCGCCTTGCGCCAGTAGAAGACGCACATCTGCGCGGCCGCCTCGACGAGGAGCACGCCCGGGAACACCGGGTAGCCCGGGAAGTGCCCGTCGCACCAGAACTCGTCGTCCTTCACGTCCCGGAAGCCGACCGCGATCCCCGCCTCGGGGTCATAGGCGTGGATCCCGTGGATCTGACGCATGTCCTTGACCTGGGGCAGGAGCTCGTCGAGCTGCTCCTTACCGTAGGCCACGTGGTCGAGGTCGATCGTGCTCAGGTCGATCAGCGGCTGGGGGGGCATGAGGGCCTCCTCAGAGGGGTGAAATCCGTGCGGGCTGGCTACAAACGAGAAGAGGAGGGCGAGTCGCCCTCCTCTTCAGTCGCGCAACGTGGGCTGCGTTCTAGCCGAAGTTCTTGACGCTCTCCACGATCGCGTCGAAGGCCGGGGCGTCGTGCACGGCGAGGTCGGCCAGGACCTTGCGATCCAGCTCGATGTTCGCCTTGCTCATGCCCGAGATCAGCCGGCTGTAGCTGATCCCCCGGGCGCGCGCAGCCGCGTTGATGCGGGTGATCCACAGGCTGCGGTTGTCGCGCTTGCGCAGCTTGCGGCCGGTGAAGGCCTGCTGCTTCGAGCGACGGACGACCTGACGGGCGGTGACCCAGCAGTTACGGCGCTTGCCGCGGAAGCCGCTGGCCTCCTTCAGGATCCGGTTCTTCTTGTGGCGAGCCGCGGGGCCCTTGCTAACTCTCATGGCTGTTCCTCGTCGCGACTAGGGGCGGGCGCCGCGCAGCATGTCGAGGACGCGCTTCTGGTCGCCGCTGGCGGCGACCGCGCGCCGACGCAGCTTGCGCAGGCGGTT
>CALDQK010000748.1 GCA_937911525.1 uncultured bacterium | reverse complement strand
CCCGGTCCTCGGGGGCGCTCGCGTGGGTCGCGTCGAAGGGGTAGGCGCCCACCGTCGAGCCGATCACGTAGTAGCGCCCCGCCTCTCCCGCCGCGACGCCCAGCGGGGACGCGCCGGTCGCCTCGAGGTGGGGCATCACTTGGCGGAAGCCGAGCGTGCCGTCGGTGTCCCAGCGCTCGACGAAGCCGCCCGCCCTCGAGCCCGGGAGGGTCCGGTACGGCGCCGCTCGGCCAGTTCCCACGACGTAGAGGTTGCCCTCCGCGTCGACCGCGAAGTCCTCGACCAGGGCCGACTCCCCCCCGCCGAAGTCGAAGTCCACGGTCCACGCCTCGACCGGGCCCGCGGTGCAGGCCCCCTCGAGGCAGACCTCGCTGGCGTCACATGCGGCCTCGCAGGCACCGCAGTGGGCTCCATCGGTCGCGAGATCCACGCAGCGCCCCGCGCACTCGGTTCGCGCACCGCAGTCGAGGGTCGGCCCCGCGTCTACGCCGCCGTCCTCGTCCGACGAAGATGTGCCTGCGTCCGCGGCGGGCGGGTCTCCGCTCGCGTCGGGGCCGTCCCCGTCGATCCAGCCATCCCGACCGCTGTCTGCGGCCGCGGCGTCCGCGGGCGAGACGTCCGAGCCCCTGTCTGCGGCCGCGGCGTCCGCGGGCAAGTCGTCCGCCGGGTCGTGGCCAGCCGAGTCGTCGCATCCCGCGGCGAGCGGGACGATCAGGGCGGAGACGAGCCAGAGCGAGCAGCGACGGTGCGGCATGCCGCCAACCTAGCTCGCTCGAACCGCTCCGGGCACTCGCGCGCCGAACGCGCGATATTGCAGTGATTTCGATGCTTTACGCGGGATCGATCGTGGGTGTTCAGGTCACGAGGGAGCGAGTCTCGCACCCGTCTAGCGCCCTGCCTGCCCCGCAGCGCCAAGAGGCCACGAGAAGCCACGCACGGTCCGTCGAACGCAAAGGCTGGACGGGGCGACCCGGCGAGCCGAGTGGCCTCGAAGGGTGGCCGAGGCGGGACTCGAACCCGCACTCCCGAGGGAAGCGGATTTTGAAACGGACGAAGGCGGCGCGAGCCGGCGCAAGACGCAGGACCACAGGGGTCTTCGAGCGGACGACGGGACGTTCGAGACCCCGCGGACGATTCAGAGACCCCCACGGACGATTCAGAGAGCTTCCGGCAACGCCTGATCGGCTACCTGGGACGGGCCGTCATCGAGGCGACGCAGGTCGGCGGTCTGGAAGCTGCGCGCGTCGCGAACGAGGCGGTGGCGAAGCTCCTCGGTACGTCGGATCCAGAGCAAGGCACCGAGGCTGAGGTGGTCGACCTCCACAAGAGGCGGCGAGAGCGATGAACCAAAGCCGGTCCGGCCGAGTCCGTCGCGGGCAGGGCGACCCAGCTCGGCGCCACCAGATACGAGCGGTCCCCGCTGGGTTCAGGTCTCAGCCCTTCTTGGAAGAACTCGGTAGGCCGCCCCTCTCGTGCACCGGGTCTTCGGATCAAGGCCGCCACTTAGCGGGACGTACAGGCCAGCGCGGTCATGCCAGCCGTCGAACGAGAACACCTCCCTGTCCGACTCCGGGTCGCGCATCAGAAACGCCGACACGGTCGGTCCCAGAGTCTCGGTTCCATCGACCGGGGGCCGAACTCAGCGAGCATGCCGACGTAGCCGAAGGCATCGCTCTCCGGCGGGCGGTTCCCCAGCAGGACATCCACTCGGTGCTCCAAGAACGCCCTGGCGACAGCGAGACCGCGAGCGGGTGAGTCGGCTGACGTGGCGATGAACTGGTATGCCGGCACGGCCCGCGCCGGATTGCGTTCGAGGAGGACCTCATGCTTCTTGAAAACGGCGCCGGGGATCACAATCAAGTCCGGAATCGGCCACCACCGGCGATCTCCCAGCTCGACCTGGCGCAGATCCCCATGCACCGCCTCGTGCATCAGGGCCATGACCCTTTTAGGCTTCCAACCCTTGCCCAACGATACGAAGCAGGCGGACGGGAGGCCGGGTGCTCCCTGCACTACGGCCTGCTGCGCGGACCTCGCCAGCTTCTTGATGTCAGTCGAGAACTTCTCCTCGCGGTATGCCTCTCGCGTCACCTCGACATGGATCGCAAGTTCGTCTTCGGCCGAGAGCGTTCGGGTCTGAAACTTCGCTGACCACTCGCCCACCGAGTCGTCTCGTGGGGCAGCGATGTCGAGTTCCCGCTGGCGTCCCCCGGTCGCGTCATCCTGGAATGTCGTTGCGAGACGAACACCGCGGAGACGGAGGTTCGCTTCGAGGAAGCTCTGCACGGCTTCCTCGGCTCGACTGCCAACGAGCTTGGAGTGCTCCCCCTTGCGGTACTGCATAGCACGCTCGACGGGAGCGAGACCGCAGCGGACGGCGCGATACTCGTCCTCCTGCGCAGCGTGTGCTCCGCACGTAATGTGGCCCGGCCGCGCCGGCGGCGTTTCGCGATCGAAGACGTGATCCCAACTCTCGCAGAGCTGGTCTTCTGGTTGCTCCTGATACTCTGGTCGCGGTGTTCGCATGGGGCTGCAAGGCCTTCTCGAAGGCTCAGCATAGCTGGTCGGGGCGCGGGCCCCCACAAGACAAGCTCCATATTCCGCGGGAGTCTGTTGCACTCCGAGGCTCCGGAGGGTGTCGTCAGGCCCGGGTCCCTCGGTTGACGTCCGTGGGTGGTACGATCGGCGCATGGCCAAGCAAACCAAGGAGCGTGAGGACTGCGGGTGCACGTTCTCCGAGACGACGGGCGAGAAGGCCACCGAGACAGCCGTATCCGGAGGCGTCGGCGGGGCCTACGGCGCGGCGGCCGGGTTCCTTGTTGGCTCATTCGTTCCTGTCGTCGGGAACGCGGTGGGCGCAGCGGTGGGCGCAGCCTTGGGCACAGCCGCGGGAGCGGCGCACGAGACCTTCATTGCGACAGTCCGATGCCCTGATTGTCACGAGAAGCACGTCAGCAAGAGTCGATAGCGAGACGACTACGTCGACCGCTCAACGGGGGGCATCGCCGTCGCTCGTCGGGAAGGTTAGTGGCACGACCCCGGGAGGAAGATCATCGGTTCACTCCCAACTCCGCCAAGACCTCGGGAGGGAGGTCGGCTCCGTACTTGTCCATGAACTCCTCAAAGGCCCGGCGATGTCGGTGCGAGAGGTCGCGCAGGAGTGCGGCCGCCAGCTCGAGGTCACGACGGTTGATCGCGTGCTTGATCTGCTTGGCCGCGATGGCCGTGATCGAGTTTGGACCGCCGAAGAGAGAGGTCGCGAGCGCCATGCCCAGCGCCCGGCCAACCGCTGCCCATGCCGCGGGGCCCACTACGAGTCGCCCATCGTCACGACCCGCAAGCACTCGTCTGCGAGGTCGGCCTGGCCCTTGAGTAGGCGCGCCGCGGTGCCCATGAGGCGCTGGTACGCGACCTGAGACAAGCGTCCAGCGTCACGCTCCGCTGCCAGGGCCGTCAGGAATGTCGCTCGTTCCGATGACTTCTCCATCGCAGCGGTGAGCGCCACCTCCGCCCGCTCGAGCGCGGCTCGAGCATCGCGGCTGTCGTTGACGCCTCGGACGATGGTGGCGACGACCTCCACGGCAACGGCGAGCGGACTCGGCATGATCTATTTCACGACGACCTGGCAGATCGCGTCAACGAGCTTCAGTTGGGCTTCCTCTGAGAGCTGCCCGCTGAGCACGAGAGTCTTGAGGTACTCGAGGCGTCGCTCTACTGACGCGTCCGCGCGCGCCAGCGCCTCCATCTCGCGGACGAACGCTTGGTTGTCACGCCGAACCTCTGCCGACATCCGAACGACGTCTCCGACTACATCGAACACCTTGACGACGGCCTCGGGGGGAAGGTCCTTGAGAAGTTGAAGCGCATCGCTGCCCTTCGAGCCTGCCGTGGGCACGGGAACAGGCATTTCACGGTCGCCGCCCACCGCTAGTCCTCGGCGACCTTCTTGTAGAGCCAGCGGACGCCGAAGTAGCTGCCAACCCCGATGGCAGCGGCCACTCCGATCCCCGTCGTCATCCCCAGCCCCATCCCGAGTGCGGCGAGTCCGGAGGTGATGCCCGCGGCGCTGAGCCCGAACACGGATCCGCTGACGGCCACCGCTGCGACAGGAACCCCAGCGCTGGCGAGGCCGGCGGCGACATCCCCACCGAGCTTCTTGAGGTCCTTGGCGCTGGCAGAGTCTGATGCGCCGGCCTTCCCTACGGCCTCCACGTAGGAGCGAATGGCGGCGACTTGCTTCTCGCTCACGCCAAGGCGGTCGGCGACACCGGCGACCTCTCGCTGCTCCTCCTTGCTGTAGTGATCGTCAGCGAACGCGAGAAAGAGCAGATCCGTGATCAGCGTGAATCGCAGCTCAGATCCCGCGAGCTGGGATAGTGCGGCCTGAACCTCCGAGTGTTCCGGATCCTCCGCAGCGCCGATGACCTGCCCGATGTCCCGCTTCGGCAGTTCCATCGACTTGGCCAGAGCCCGGAGGTTCGCAACCTCGTCGTCGGTCACCTCACCATCAGATCCAGCGATCGACGCGACCACGCACAGGTATGCCAGCTTCTCTTCGCGAGGCAGCTCCGATGCTGGGTGCTTGCCAGTGTCTTCTTCGGCCATTCTCCCTCCGTCTCGCCTGTAGGTCGAACATACCCGCGCGGCTCCCGGGTGATCAACGAGTCCAACGCAACGCCGGTCGGACAACGCCAGTTGTGTCGTAGCCCGACCGGACGTCGTCTGGTCAACGCTGCCGTCGAAGTTGATGGCGGGTCGTTCGTCACCGCCGGTCAGGTAGGCGTCGAGAACCCTCCGGACGTCGGGCTCAAGAGGGTCATGGCTACCGGGGGGGCGCGGCTGCCGGGTGCGCCAGCCAGAGCGGGGCGTAGCGGTCGCCCTCGAGCGGCTCGTGGACTTCGCGGAGGTCTGTTTCGCCGAGGGGTTCGAGAAGCAGCGGCTCGAGGCCGAGAACGCCAACGTCGATGAACGACTTCTCCACCGTGCCGGAGGCGTAGGCATCTCCCCAATGGGTCCATCGCTTCGTGGTGTTCACGTCCACGACGCGGCCGGGGACGAGGTGCCAGATCATCGAGGCGCGGAAGGTCACCTCGCCGTTCTCGCTTACGATCCGGGCGGAGCGCTGGTTGACCTTGAGCATGACTGCACGGGCTACGACCGACGCAGGTGCGCCGGCGTTGTCTCCCGTGAGGAGTGCGTCGCGGGCCTGCGTGTAGCGCTCGCCGGTCTGCTTCATCCGTGCGCGGATGCGCTTCTTGAGGTCTTCCGCGTCGTCATCGTTCGCCGGTGTGGAGCGCCCCCGAGCTGTTCGAGCAGAGCAAGCTGCGCATGCCGATCCGGGTTCACGACCTTCGCGCCGCGTTCGTCACCCTCTCATTCGCTAGCGGCAAGACCGAGACGTGGGTCGCCGACCGGACGGGGGCACCACTCGAGCGTGATGGTCAACCGCTATCGACGGGCCGCACGGAGGGTCTCCGAGCTGGGTCTCGGCACGCTGGACACGCTCGACGAAGCCATCCCCGAAGAGCGGGGAAGAGTCCGGGAAACGCCCGCGGGCCTAGCGACGGCCCTCGAAGGAGAGGAGGCTGACTCGGAGGAAATCGTGTGATCTCCAAGTAGTGGCCGAGGCGGGACTCGAACCCGCACTCCCGAGGGAAGCGGATTTTGAATCCGCCGCGTCTGCCAGTTCCGCCACTCGGCCGTCCCGGCGAGGCCGGGGAGGGCCGACGATAGCACCGGCGCGGAGGGCCGCACGCGGAAGGCGATGCGCTGCCGCTGGTTGACCGCGGGGCCGCGAATCGTCGAAGTTCGAGCCGCGCCCGCGACCGGGCGCCCGGCCCCGGCCTCCGGTCGGCGCGCCGCTCCCTCCCCGCTCGCTCCCGGAGTCCCCCGCCG
>CALDQK010000747.1 GCA_937911525.1 uncultured bacterium | reverse complement strand
CGGCAGGACGCCGTAGGCGAAGCCGAGCCACACGGGCAGCGTCGCGCAGCCCCAGCCGAGGCCAGTCTTGCCCCAGTGGCTGAGGAAGCCGTCGCTCTCCGCGTCCGGCGGGCGTCGTGTCGGGGGAGGTGGCTCCACGTCGCCCATCCTAGCCAGCGCGATGCCTGCCACAATGCGCCCGTGCAGCCTGCTGACCTGGACCCAGCCGCTCCCTCCCCCGCTGACTCCGACGAGGAGGACGAGCCGCTCGAGCTCGGGCCCCTCGCGCTGCGCGTGGTGATCGGCCTGGTCGTGCTCTTCTTGATCGCCATGGGCGTGAGCTTCGTGTGGGGCGACGAGCTGAGCCGCCTCGGCGGCTGGGCCGCGCGGACCTTCGGGAGCGGCTTCGTGTTCGTGGGCGTGCTCCTGATCGACTCCTCGCCCTTTCCGCTGGTCAACGAGCCGCTCCTGCTGCTCGGCTTGAGCGGGGGCCTCGACATTCGCGCGCTCGCGCTCGCGACGGTCAGCGGCAGCCTGCTGGCGGCCTGGGTCGGCTACGGCTGCGGCCTATTGCTCGCGAAGCGAGGGCTGAGCGAGCGCGTGCTCGGCCGCCACCACCAGCGCGGCGAGCGCTTCGTGCGCCGCTACGGCTTCTGGGGAGTGGCGCTGGCGGCGCTGACCCCGCTGCCCTTCGGGCTCTGCACCTGGACCGCGGGGGCCCTGCGCATGCCCTGGCTGACCTTCGCGGCGGCGAGCTCGCTGCGCGCGCCGAAGGCGGCCTTCTATCTGTGGGTGGTCTACAGCGCCTGGCGGCTGAGCGCTAAAGGGAGCTGACGAACTCCCACAGGCTGGCCGGCAAGAGGAAGCGAGCCACGACCTTGCCGCCGAAGCCGACCCCGTCGCCGTCCTCGAGGGCGACCTTGGCGCCGGTCTCGAGCTGCTCGCCGTTGTGATAGGTCCCGTTGCGGGACTTGCCGTCCTGAATGAACCAGGTCCCCCCGACCTGACTGAAGGTCGCGTGGACCTTGCTGACCCCCGGGTGGCGCAGGACCACGTCGTTGGAGCGCGCGCGGCCGACCATGATCAAGTTCTGGAAGGGGTTCCGATCCGACTTGATGAGGAACTCCAGGCGCGAGGTCCGCAGGAGGGCCTTGTCGGCGCTCTCGAGCGAAGCCTTGATCATGGTCGAGCTGAGGATCTCGGTGTGCATTCCAACGTCCCCGCCGCCGCTCTCCTCGTCGGGGAGCGCGATCAGGAGCGCGGGGGAGGAGTGCTGAGCGACGAAGGCCTCCTGGTCGAGCCCTTCGCCCTGCAGGTCTTCGAGGGACTTGGACACGGCGCTACTGGCCCGCCGGCGTGGCCGAAGTCGGCGGCGCGGCGCTCGCTGGCGGCGCGCCGGTCCCAGCGGCGGGCTTGTTGTCCTCGAGCGCGTAGAGGACGAGGTCGCCCTCGCGACCCCACACGATCCGGTCGCCGGGATGCAGCTCGAAGGTGCGGGTCCGGGTCCGCTCCTCGTCCTCGCCCTGCTGAATGTGGATCGTGCAGCCGGGCATCGCGACCTCGACCGCGACGCCGTCGGAGAGGTGCTCCCACTTGCTGGACTCGAGGTCCTCGACCTTGGTCAGGTGACCGCGCACGATCGAATAGCCGCGGTAGTGCTCGTTGATGTAGTCCTCGCTCGTCGAGAGACAGCCGCTGCAGAGGAGCGGGAGCAGGAGCAGGAGCGCGAACAAGAGCTGCTTCATGGGGACCTCGCTGACCGGCAAATTCGCTGGCCGCCCATGATAGCGGGCTCAACCCCCAGCTGGAGGTGAGCTGGGCGCAGGTTGGGGGTCTGGCGCCGACTCGACGGCCAGCATGCTCAACACCGCGCCGCCCGTGGCCCGCACGATCCAGTAGGTAGCGAGGAACACCCCCAGCAGCGGGATCGCGCAGGCGAAGAGCAGGGTCAGAAAGCCCAGGGCCGTCTCCAGCGCGTCCCCCGGAGGGCCCGAGCCCTCGTCGCGGCCGAGGATCCGGGCTCCGACCCCCCGGGCCAGACCG